>JAVBJR010001053.1:0-5874 GCA_031546965.1 Dysgonomonas sp. | reverse complement strand
TCTCTCTCTCTCACTTTGGTTATAGTAAATGTCAATTACATGTGCCGCACATGCTAACCGTTTCAGGAAAATAATCATGCACACACATACATCATTTTTTCTTTTGCATAAATGTTTTATTGATATTCAGTACATGTCTTGATCATATTTACGAAGCACACGTTTCAGATTTTGCAAAGCAGCACGTGACAAAATTATTTCTGTCTTGTGCATTTCATCCCTACGGTAATCAAAACTATAACATTTTATACTCATACCATCATCATTGAATCGAACGTACATGTTAGCATCGATGCATCTAGCCCCTACATTACATGATTTACGTGGTTTAGGTTTAGATTTAGGTTTATATGGATCGTAATTTCCGCATACATCGTAGCCTTCTTCTCATTCAGGTGTTTGGCTTCCTATTTTTACGGAAGACATTTCTTTGCACAACTTAGAAAGACTGTGTTGGCTTAAGATTTCCATCGACATCACGTTTACGAAGTGGGGGAAACATAAACATGTCATCACACATTACATCATCATTAGAAAAGTATTCGTCGTCGTACAACTCCTGTGTTTCAGGAACATTTATAATGGATACTACTTCGTTACTTTCATCAATGTCCGAATAGGTTTTCTTTAACCACTCACGGAACACCTCAGCTTCTCGACGAGCACAGTGTGGGAATCCTTGCCCTCTGTAGTGACGGTGGAAATCACAGTTTTCGGAGATATCGGTGAATGTCAAGGTGTCGATTTGATCGTAGCGTGGGCAACCAAGTTCTTCGATTTTCAAGCACGGAATGTCCAACTTTTCAAGCAGATCTTTCTCTATATGCCCACCTTTATATCCCACCACAGAACGAATTGGGTGTTTGTGAATCTCGTAGAGCATGGACACTATCTTTTCCAGGTTTGAAATCTTGCACGTTGCTTCATCAAAATCTGGAATTACGAACATTCCGTGTATTTGGTACGCTGCGTATCCCGCTGTACTTTTATCGGTGTGGCTGAGGGTTTTCATGTAAATTTGTGGGTCGAAACGATACACTCCGCTTTCGTTAGTTGTGAGTGTCGCATATCCAAGTTCTCTCGTTTTAAATTCACTATTTACAGTGAAACCATCCAAGTCCAACACCATACAAATGGTATCGTACGCAATCTAACATGCAGAAATTGTGGCTTAGATACAAACGTTTCGAGAAAGTTTTACATTATTGAAATTAATATTACTTACAAGTTTTGTCTTGGCATCAGAATTCATTGTAGAAGTCTTTTGGTACAGCAGAATGTCAAAAAATATGTCAGCAACGATAGCAGCAGCAGTTGTAGCAGCAAAACTCACGTCTAATATGACTGAAAATTCCGAGTACGGTGTATGTACCCTCTACAAAACAAGAGCCAGATCGCAGCCAATCGTAGCTCAGTGGGAGTGTCTTCTACGCCGATCAAGGTTTTTATTGGTTACAAACACCCGTGACGTCAGTTGAGCAATTGAGAAAACTGTAAAGTGGGAGGTGGCTAAACAAGTTCAGACAAGTTTGGACCCTGTAAATCCCATGACGTCACTTCCTGTTAATTGTAGTGGAACAGGACATGTTCACACAGGTCTGATTTTGGGTTTTAGTTTTTGACGCAATGACATCAGTTCCGGTCGCTATAATTCCAACCAATAGAGCTTTTCCACGTGACGTCATGTGTGCTTGGACACGCCCTATTTTAAGCGGGCGCGCCATCTTGGATCACAGGCAGTATATACGTTATAATCCAATTATAACTAATAAGTGCATTTAAACGCGTTTTCTCCGTTAAATAACGGTTTTTTCGAACAACATCTGTAAACGTAAAAGAACCACAGCGTGCTAAAAAGTGTTTCTGACTAGTTTTGGTTCGGTTACGTTAATTAATTTTGTGTCGGTAACGTACCGTCGTAATTAACCTAGGAAAAGCTAACTGACATAACCAATCAAAACTTATTAAAATCTAATCAGAAATACGTTTTGGCACGCTGAGGTTCTTTTACGTTTATGGATGCTGTTCGAAAAACCGTTATTTAACGGAGAAAACACATATTGCCGGTTGGTTGTGATCCAAGATGGCGGACACCTGCTTGTAAGCTTGCACTCAGCATGCTTAGCTTACAATAGCAGTGGTGGAAAAGCCCTATCAGAATAGGCCACGCCCACTTCCTGTTGTGACGTAACTTCCGTTCGCTCATTGACCTTCCTATACTACTGATGTCATTAATGACATAGTTGAGTGTAGTTTATGCTTCTGAAAAATTGAAGCACATGCACACATGGGACCTACTGCAAGTCGGCAAAGAAAATGAGATTCAATTAAATTACAAGATCAGGAAACTACAAGGGGATATTTATATAGTGTTCATGTTACACTGCAAGATGTCATCAGTGGTGTCACGTCACACTGATGACATCTATTGTCATGCTAATGGTTGTCTTGGCAATGTTTTTTTTTACTATTTGAATTGCAGTCTGAAGACATCTGCCTAAATATTTACCATCTGAACAAAATCTCACTTATAAATCAATCATCACATGTTTGGTAATGATTCTGGATGTTAATTTCCTTTGTGATTTCATGATGAGTGAAGAACTGAACCCTAATATTAACATTGTATTTTCAGTTTCTATCAGGCAAGAAGTTTCATATGTCATACCATTGCATGGTCTTGCAAAATAGAATTACATTTATTTTAGGAATACTAGGCATGGTAAATGTTTCAAATTTAAATATGCATTTTTATGGAATGTGCATGCTTGATGATGGGCTGGTCTCATTTCGAATCAAAAGTAATTTCTTATTTTTGTATCTTATAATGTAATTATTATGTGACACTGAAAGGATCTCCTTCCCCAAACATCAAGCTAATCCATTTTAGCTACAATGGTTATTGTTCAAAACTCGACTTTAACAACCTTTATTGATGCACATTTAGATCATGGCACCATGGAAGACTAAATTTCAAGAAATTTGGCTATCTGGCATTGATGCAAATGGACATGCAATTAGTGCATGGTGCAAACCGGACAAAGATGTATACAAGGCCTTCTGCACAATATACATTAAAGCATTTTCTGTTGAAAATTCTGGAATAGACCAAGTAAAACAACATTCAAAGGGAAAAAAGCATACTGCGAAAGCATGTGCAGCGCTATCAACAAACCAAGGAAGAATAATCCGGAACAGTACAGAAGCAAATTCTTCAGAAAGTAGCCCTAGAAATCTTGGGTTACATTCCATGGCAATGATGTTACGTCAGCTGAAATTTTATGGTGCCTGCATAGTGCAAATCATAACTACAGCTTCAGATCCTGTGATGATGCCGGAGCACTATTCAAAGCCATGTTTCCAGACAGCAAGATCGCCACTGACTTCAAAATGAGCAGAACAAAGGAAGCCTATGTATGTTTTGGTGCATGGATTGGCACCTGTGTTTCTTCAGCAGTTAGCAAACGATGTGAATGATTCCAATTCGGATTTTGCTGTGCACTATGATGAGACAACAACAGACCAAGTGAAAAAGCAGCTGGACCTTCACATTCGTTATTATTGCAACTCCAAAAACCAAGTGGTCTGCCGTATTTATAAATGCATCATGTTTGGACATGGCACAGGGAATGCTGGCAGTGCATCTATTTTGACAAGTCTTGAAGCTGATGGATTTAACCTAAAGCATTTATTGGCATTGGGTGCAGATGGGCCAAATGTGAACAAAACCATTTTTCGACAAATTCAAATGAAATTAAAAGAAGCTGGTTTCCCTGGTCTTCTGGACATCGGCTCATGCAACATTCATGTTGTCCATAATGCTTTCAGAAAAGCTGTTACATCATTTGGCAGTGATGTGGAAGATTTACTATTTCAAACAATCTGCATCTCGTTGAGAGGATTTAAGGATAGTTCAGGCAGAACTGAAAGTTCCATTCCATCTTCCAATGAAGCATGTGACCTCACGGTGGATAACTATGGGTCCTGCATGCCAACATTTGTCCGAGCAGTGGGTAGTATACGGAAACTATTTTAAGAAGCAATGTGCAAAACCATTGAAAGACAAGCCAGCATCAAGAAATTACAGCCGTATCTGCATGAAGTTACTTCAACATGGCAAGGAGACTTGTGTGAAATGTTACTTCCTTGAAGAGGTGTTTCCCATTTTTCAACAATTTCTGGCACTCTTTTAAAGTGACTCACCACAAATATTTGTTCTGTATGATCGACTGACTGAGTTGATTAGAAAGTTGATGCTGCGGTTTGTGAAATTGGATGTTGTTCGTGGTACTGATCTGTGCAACATACAGTACAAGCTATTGTGCAATCAATTATCTTATGACCAGCTGAATATTGGAGAACAAACTCGAAATGCGCTGAAGCTTGTCAAGAATAAGCACCAAGGACTGATGTTAAGTGTGCGAAGTTTCTATTCCTCTGCAGTAGAGTATTTAATGGCCAAACTGCCACTACAAAACAGCATTGTCATGGATGTACATTGTCTTAATCCAGCGAGAATTCATGAATTCGTTGACGGTGTTGAAATTGCACGGCTTGCTAGACAATTAAAAGGACGCATCACAACAGAAGATGTAACACTGTGCATTGAAGAATAGAGATTATTTCAAGCTGACGATCGCCCACCATTTTATGTTGGAGATCAGGTGGACACTTTTTGGTCTTCTGTGCTGAATGATAAAAACTGATGGCAGTAATAAGTACAACATACTGTCAATCCTTGTTAAATCTATGCTTGTTCTGCCACATGGGAACTCTTCTGTTGAACGAGGCTTTTCTGAAAACTCGCACGTAGTAACTGAAGGAAGATCTCAACTTGACGAGGAAAGTGTGAGTGCCATAAGAACTGTTAAGGATGCTGTGAAATTTCATGGTGGTGTTGCATTGGTACCAATATCAAAAGAACTTCTTGACTCAACCAAATTTGCGCACAGGACATACAGCACAAAACTTGTAGCCAAGAAAGCAGAGGAATTAAAAGAAAAAGAACTGGAAAAGCAGAATGCAGAAAAAGATTCTGCCATCTTGGCAAAGCAACAAGACAAGGAAAGAATTCAAAAGGAGACCCAACAAAGCTTGATTGCCAAGGAAAAGAGTTTATATGACAAGGAAAAGGATGCAAAACAAGAATTTTCTGCCTCCCAAGACCTGATAAAAGAAGGCACCAAGAAGTTGCAAGAATCTGTCAAGTCAAAAGATATGAAAGGTGTCAACGTTGCTCAGATGATGGTTACAACAGGACATAAACGAAGTGTGATTGCACAGTCGAAGTTGGACGAGATACGGCAAGAACAGAAAATAATTGAAACCAGAAAACGTAAAATGATAAATAACCTAATTGGAGAAGTTGATCAGAGAGAAAAAAGTGTGCTCGAAAATAATACTGTAACTGTGATTTATTGAACAATGCATGCAAGTACATATAATGTTGCATTCCATTTTGAAAATTAAAATTAAAATGGTTGTTTTGTGGATAAATAAATGACAATGTTTTAAGTAATACATATTTCAATTTTTTAGAATTAACATTTAATTTGTTACACTGGCCTGAAGCTTTAGTAACTCACTTGTACGACTGTTAGCTGCCATGATTGCATCCTGTTATTTTCTGCTAGTTCTACCCCCCTCCCCAAATCATTAATATATTTTCCTATATTTCTATTTCCCATTCCTATAATTCCCATAATATTTTCTGAAAAAACAGTGGTCACCCTGTACCAATTAGGTACTTTGCAGTGAAATTTGATTTGTAATTTGAATACATTTTGACACGTTGGCTCACAGATCCAGGGCATTCACAAAAAATTTCTGTGTAATCTATTATTGCTGTACAATTTGGATAATGTAATTTAAAGC
>JAVBJR010001256.1:0-3454 GCA_031546965.1 Dysgonomonas sp. | reverse complement strand
CATGCTTGAGTAGGTATGGCATGCCTGCAATCTCCGTAAGAGACCTTCGAAGCTACAAACAACAAGGGGAGACGAACTACGCCATCGCGCGTACTTTTGGGCCTATGTTCGCCCCATATTTGGCAACCACAATTGTCCGATTTCGTAAGCCCCACCCACTCCCTGCCCACTCAAATAGAGCTCCGCCTCATAGCTACAGCCAGCTTCAAATCCAATCTGGCGGCTTGATGGGGGATGACTCCTTCTGATATTACAGTGAGTTTGGCTAATAACCGCGTTGTCTTTGTTAAATAACGGTTTTTTTGAAACACATCCGTGAACGTAAAAGAACTGCAGTGTGCCAAAACGTATTTCAAGCTAGTTTTGGCCAGGTTAGCTTAATTAGTTTTCTCTCTGTAACATAATGTCGTAACTCCCATAACAAGTGTTATAAGTTACCGAGGCAAAAATAATTAACCTAATCTGCTCAACACTAGTTTGAAATATATTTTGCCTTGCTGCAGTTCTTTTATGTTCACGGATGATTTTCCAAAAAAACATTATTTAATGGAGAAAACGCGTTTATTTGCCGAACTCACTATATAGATAACATACATATATAGGCTATGTTCTTTGTCACTGCATATTTTTGCAGTATTTTTAAGCTAGAACAGGCATTTGATTATTTGGAGGAGAAAGGAATTTTTAGCACCAGATGAAATCATAATATTATCTCGTTATTGCCATTCTATAAATTGAAAAGGAGAAATTAATTATATATATACAAATTAAAATAAATAATTGTCATACAATATTTACAATGCAGCATTGTTTGATTTTACTTCTTCAGCCCCACAATGAGTTGATTCACTTGCCAGTAAGTTGATTTCGTGCTCTACTATTGTGTTGATCATTTCATTATCAACATTCTACAAATAAAAAATTAAATACCTAACTGTGCAGAAATTATTAGCCACATTTTATTTTAAAGGAGAACTGACAGGGCGGGAAAAGTGGACTATGGTCAGTGCCTAAAACGGCTTCGAGAACCCGTTCCAATAATGGACAGACTAATTGGTGGGTAGTCCAAATTTACCCAATGGCAGGGTTGGTCATAGTCCACTTTTCTTGCCCTGTCTGTTCTCCTTTAATATTCAAGGCTGAGGTTTGACATTTGAATTGAGCTAAATGCCCTAGCGGCGACATGAAATTTTTTAGCACTGCAGTAATTTTATCTTACGGCCATGGGACACTTGCAAGAGTTCAAAAATTCAGTTACATTTTTAAAAATATAGTACGTAGTAAATGTGTGAATGTATGTTTAACATCTTCAGAAAACGTAAAAGCCAAAATTTTCCACTCATATTTACTCATGCAACCAAGGAAAACAATATTTGACCTATTTTTGAGTCTGATATATGTAGTACTCGCCTATGAACACGTGGAAGCGATCCCCCATGCGACCGCCATTTTGACTTATTGCAAAAGAGAGCATGTGAGCGTCCCCAAGACGCATGTTATGTGGCAGCCAATCACAGACATCACGAAATCGGGCAATTGTACATCATAAGCAACACAGCACCAAAACCTGTGTGCACTACATTTTGAGAGAGTGATGTAATCCACAGGAGAACCAATCTAAAAAGGTGGCATTTTTGAATTGATGGCATCGATTCTCACATGTATCTCATCTGTCGCACATCATTTTTACTTTTTTCTGTGGATTCGTTTTGTGCTAATAGTTTACCCAACGCATTGGGCGAAGTTGAAGCATTGGACTATGTTGAAGTCCACTGCCACTGTAGCATGCATGCTACAGTGTCAGAAAGGCTTTGGTATGAGCATTGAATCTACACGTGGACTTCTTCGGAATGTGAAAAAGATAGGAGGGAATTTCATCTTAACACCTGTCTCAACACCTGTCACAACCCCCATACAGCACATAGAACCTAAAGGACACTAAACTCTAGAGAAAACAAAGGGCACCACACAAAACACCACCCAGTTTACAACTACCACATGCTGCTGTGGAAGCTTCTAGACACTTCCTAAACACATCAATACAACTCATATAAATAGATGGGACCAGCAACTTGGACCTCATTCCTGTTCTGACCATGACTTACAATCACACCACACTGTATTTATGTCAACAAGTTTATATTAAATTTGATGACATGTTCAAAGGTGTAACATTTATCTAGCATTTATTCATCATACTACTTTTGAGGTACCAACCAACTTCTCAAATGGACAGTCAACATTTCGAAACCTTTCGTACACCCACATAAATGGTCTCGGCTATATTCAGCAAATCTTCCTTATCTGACCACATGTGATCCGCACGACCCAGGGGTTTTCCAAAAAATGGATGTATTGTCATCACAAATCAACATCCTACACTCCTTTCACTGGCAACCCGCCCACACTCCATGGTCCTGTCCATGTAGGCTACATCACCTCGACATTGGGGGTGATCCACTACAGACGTCCTCTGCCTTGCACAGATCTCATGCCACATTCTGACAGCACATAAGCTATTCACCATATTGGGCAACTACCTGGTCATCGTGGACCACTATTACATCTCCGGCCAACTACAATGCTTCCTAGTAGATATGCTCTTGCCACCATGGTGCAAGATTTTGCAACACCTCACCACCCACACAACGGTATACTATGCCACACGCCATGGTATGCTATGCCACACGCAATAGTATGGTACGCTACACGCAACGGTATGCTATGCAGCATGCATAGTATGTTATGCCACATGCAACGATTCACTACACCACACACAATGGTACACTATGCCATGCCAACGCAACAGCACGCTTTGCAGAAGAACTCGCCCTGAATACCTCCCTCATCACATACTTGGTCTTTCTTGGACAGGAGTCCAAATCTCTAGGATGACGCGTGTCAAAACCACTACACAGGACAAAGGATCTAAATGACACTAACCCCTAGAGAAGACGCAGGGCAACACCACAACACCCAGTTTACAACTAACACATCATTTTCTGGAAGCTTCCAGAACACTTCTGTGCAAGTCATAAAAATAGAGGGGACCCAACAACTCTCATTTCTGTTCTGACCTCTATATTACATTCGCTGGCATCTTCAAAAGTAACATTGTAACGGCCCATGCTATTTGGCCGTACTTTCCCTCATTTGCATGTTCGTTCACTAAAAGGGAATTGGGAGCATCAAGGGCAGTGACCTTACTGCCCATGGCCCCAGGCTAGCGGTCTTGGAGTTTCTCGGAAGTGTTGTTGTGCACACTTCCAGGAAATGTCCAGAAGACCAGCTGCAGGATGTAGGTCG
Source organism: Dysgonomonas sp. (assembly GCA_031546965.1). GTDB lineage: Bacteria > Bacteroidota > Bacteroidia > Bacteroidales > Dysgonomonadaceae > Dysgonomonas_A. The sequence continues at coordinate 148 of JAVBJR010001256.1, read as the reverse complement.
GGCTGTGGGAGCCACGCCCACTTAGGGTCCTAGCGAATACACTGCTAGGACCAAAAGGCTTGCAATCCTATTGGCCCTAATGGACTAACCCAAGAAAGGTGGAATGGTACCTTTCTTGGTGAACTAAAGTATGGAAGTAAGGGAGTTG
>JAVBJR010000599.1:0-3914 GCA_031546965.1 Dysgonomonas sp. | reverse complement strand
CATACTGCTTTTCTTAAATGGCTCTATTCTTCCTTTCTTCTCTATTTCTGTGACTGTCACTCTCACTGGACCCGAGTTCTCTTCTGTCATATCCACATTCCTCACACCTTCGTCTGTCCTCTCCCCTTCCTGCAACACGTTATCTACACTTATTATCAAAATCTCCCTCCACACTTTTCCCTTTAAACCACACTTATCTTTTCCGGCAGTTCCAGTTGGAACTGCCTACCCACTTGAAGTGCTGATCAATCAACTTGTCTACCAACACGGCCGCAACCGCTCTCATCCACTTCTTTTGTTTCTGGTTTATCTTCGTCTTTCACCAATAAATGTCCTTCACAACTCTTTTACTCCTCTTGTTCACGCTTCTGTCTGCCACGACTGATTCGTTCGAGCCAACGCCCAAGTTCGGTGCTGCGTACGTCCAAACCGCTACCGCTCCCGCTCGTCTTCGTAACCGCTCCCCTTGTCTTCACCTTTTCTCCTTCTCTTTCGTAACCGTTTTATATCTGTCTTCTTGTCCTACTTTTCGTTTCCTCTTATTCGCACCACTTCTGTCTGCACTCCTCTTAACAGCCTTAAATTCCATTCTCGACCCGTCCCTTCCGCCAAGACCGCTACCGCTCCGCTCCGTTCTTTGTTTCCGTTCACTTCGTGTCTTTCCTCCCATCCACGTTATTTTCGTTTATATCCTCTCTTCTGCATGTTTCCTAATAATCCTTCGTCTTCCTTCTTGTTGTTGTCATTAAAAACTCCTATTACTTTCTGTTAATCCTTTCCTCTCTGCCACGTCGCTTGCCCGAGCCAACGCCCAACTCAGAGTGACGCACACACACGTCCGCTCCCTTCACCGACCTACGGCGCTCTCAGGTTTACGCATAGCCTCAATGCTTCAACAAGGTTACCATGGTTACGCTTGCCCCCATAGTTACACCGCTTGCCAACAGATGGCGCCACGTTCACTTCCTTGCCAAAAACAATGTTGCTGTAAGTAATGTTGCCTCTATGTAATTGGATGACATTTCAGAAACGTTGTGAAACGACCTTTAACGACCAGAAAAAAAGTAAGTCACAGTAAACGTCACTGCAATGTTCCTATGCAGACTCATTTTAACGTTGCCTGTAAGTAATTGCATTACATTGCAGAGACGTTGTGGAACGACCTTTAAACTGCAATTGCTCGCAGATAAATTAAATTAAAAATCAATTGCTCTAAAATAAATTAATTAAAAATCAATTGCTGTAAAATATAACTAATTGAAAATCAATTGCTCTAAAGTAATTCAAATTAATGGATGTAAAGTGATGTATATTATATTGATCTATTAATTTAAATTACTTTAGATGAATTTAATATAACTTGCTGTAGATGAATTTAATATAACTTGCTGTAGATGAATTTAATATAAATTACTTTAAATCAATTGAATCTACATTACTTCAGATCAATTGATTTTTAATTTAGTTAAAAACCTCTGCATGCTGGAAAACTTATCTATATGGTTGAAAGTGTTTTCACTCCTCAGATTCAACCATACACATGTTAGGTGGGTAGTTATAGCTAGCACTAATTATTTGAATTTTGTTGTATAGGTAGTGCAAGTGCGGGACTCATGGAAGCTATGTGGAGGCCTGCATAAAAAATGTGTTGTTTTTTTTAGCCCTCTAAATAAAATTCCACCGCCTGGGACACGGTGTAGTATTAGGTCAGGTGGTCCAACTCTCACAAAAAGTTGGTCGAAAGTAGTCGGGGTTTCCCGTCAATGCCAACAGGTGGCGCTAGTGTATCAGGGTCCGAAAACTTTGAGCCGATGTGTCCGGCGTCAAACCGACGGCGACGAATCGGCCGCGGCAAAACGCTTGCGACGAAATGGGCGGCTCCAAACGATGTAAACACGATGTAAATACGTGACATCAGCAACCCCATGAATATGGCGGCCGTCGGCAGCCCTCAGTACTTTCGACCAGTTTCGTACTGAGCGGCGATAGGGGAGTTGGACCACCTGACCTAATACTACACCGTGGTCACCATCTTGCTGTTTGTGGTGGAGCGCCGGTGGTGCTTCGGCTACAGTTACATTTGTAGTAACATTCGTAGTAACATTCGGAGTAACATTCATAGTAACATTCATAGTAACATTTGTAGTTACATTTGTAGTTACATTTGTTCACGTATTCTACGTTTGGAGGGTGTACCCCCGGTACTGCTCTGTGTTTTTTTTGCATTTGGTATTGGTGGTGGAAAACTTGGCAGTCCCTATAGTGAGGGCAAAGAGAGAAGAATCTCGTAGCTCCACCCTCATTAGAATGCAAAAATGGACTAGACCCAAATAAAGGGGTGGTGGACTTCAAATTATTGACAGTAACACCTGATCAGTAGCTTTCCAACACCCCCACTGTGTGCTACACACCCCAACGCCCCTTTATTTGAACCCACTCCACTCCACTCCATAATAAGGGTGGAGCTACGAGTTTCTTCTCTCTTTGCCCACACTATTCGCCTGATCAGCCAAATCCAGGTGGCGCTGCGACTTAGTAAAATGACGACTTTAACGGGTACAGAATGCAAGTAAAAATTGCAGATTCAAGGCACCTACATAATCAGAAATCTATATAAAACCAATACCTGGATAATTTACCTGGAGTGGAACTAAACCCGAACCAGAAAAATTAAATGATTACAATTCGAACCCAAACATAAAACCTTGTATAAATTTCGTTGATAATTTCGGCTTACTTATATAGAGACCACGTTTGAAATGGTGTCTTATTATACTACATGTTTATACACCTGAAAGTATGGTGACCCAAACAGATCAATAAACACAAATAATCAGTTGAAATCTGTTTTTATCTTGAACTGTAACCTCGTTGTCCACTAATGTGGTCACCATACTGAGAGGCATTGCTGGAAAAGTATTGTATGTGCTAGTAGAGCCACCTAACAACTGCACGAGGCCTATATAATTATCCCAAAGCTGCAGCAAGACATGCAACCTTTCGATGAGTGAGTATATACGGATAAGAAGCTCTTGTTCGGTGGCTGTGAAGACATCACATTCCGCGTTGGTATCACAATGGGATGGACAATATGATTCGAGTATTTTTTGTTTACTCCAAGCAACGAAGGCTAAACTGGTCAGAGTACTTGACTGTGCTCAGTAGCACCTGCTGATGGTCCGTGTAATATTGCACACTTCGCAAGACACTTCGCAACACCACTTGAAGCGACATTTGCAGTTTTCCTTCTCTCGCACCGTTTGTTTGCGAGCACCTCGACCACAGCACAGGATTTCACATCCATCCACAGCAGTAGACGTGAAGTTACATTCCCTGCCCTTCGTTCCCAACGTACCTGTGGCATTGTTGAATTCGCAGTAGTCGGGAGACTCCTCGGTGTAGATCAGGTCCTCTTCCTCGGGAGGTTTGATGGTGCGACCTTCTGGTATGACTGACTTGCCATCGTTGCCAGGTATCACCTTCGATGCCCCATTGTACCTGTCCATCAGTCGGTATCCCACTTCCCGGAAAGGAGGCATCTTCTTCCAGCATGTCTTTGTCGCGCATGATCCGGATAAGCCGTGGCACTTGCAGTCTGTCTTCATGTATCTCTTCACAGCCTGTGCAGGACATCATGTACATAATCAAATACTGTATACTTTCTTTCAAAGGATACTGCTAGCAAAGGAAGGAATTAACAGTTGTTCAACCAAGAGGAACAAGGACACTGATGATATCATAGTGCCTCATAGACTATACCTTAAAATATCACCTATTCACAAGTTTCTTGGCAAGGTTCCTGGAGAAATCCGTGTGGAGGCGCTGCTATCAATGCGTCCACCGTGGTGCTGTAACACGTCATGTGATGACGCAGTGTGATTGCCACCAACACGGTTTTCGTTCCGGAATGGAAA
>JAVBJR010000292.1:0-3031 GCA_031546965.1 Dysgonomonas sp. | reverse complement strand
ATTTATATTCTGTTGGGTAACCCTGTGACCTGATTGCAGCTGTCACACATGTGGGCATTTGCTTTTAAATCATCAATGTTAACAGGTTACAGTTTTGATAACTTGTTTTTTATTACACGCCAAACATTTTCAATAGTATTTAAGCTAGTCCAGAGAATTTGCAGGCCAGTCAAGCACCCTCATGTTTTGCTTTGATATGAAACCATTTGACAGAATTTGCCTCTGGACATGATAGATTCATTGTCCTGCTGAAAAATAATTGTTTGGTCAACTGAAAGATTTTCAGGCGTAGTAACGACGAATGTCTCCAACATATCTTCATATACCTGTATAATTACACTATGCTTGAGAATGCACATGGTTTCATGCCCCATTACAGCCACACATCATAAACCTTTTGAGGAATTTCTCAGCATTTTAAGACACTGGGCGAAATTCCTCCCTTCTACAGCGATAGACCCGTGGTCCCTAATCTCCAAACATGTGTTTTTGACCAGAGCTGGACATACACATTTGATGTTGAAAAACTATTTACCTGCATAATTCGCTTTAGAGCTCTTTCCACACGTGCGCATGCTACTTTTGGTATGCCAGTCCGCTTCCTACTCACACTGACATTTTCATCTTCTTCAACACGTTTTAAGCACAATGAAATGTCAGAATCACTCCTTCCCAGCTCTGCAGCTATGGCATCTACAGTTTTTTTTCACTCAGTCGGATCTCGACGATCCTAGTTCTCTCCTGTATGTCAGCTTCATTCCTGTACCAATATTCATACTGTGTCATGGCCTGGAATTGCCCCTTGCAAGAACATTAGGCTCTGTTTTTTATAGTTTCGTGCCAGGAAATACATATTTCTAAACTTATGTAATGGGAACTTCAGGTTTCTAAACTTTTGCAACAATAGCATTCCTTTCAACGTCACATTTATTATTAGCTTTACACGTTAAATTGACTTTGGCTGCGTAATATGAAAGGGTACATTCCTTATATTCAAACTATTGCATTACTATTTCCTAATCAATCATGGTGATCAGAAATAAATGCAGATACCGGTAGACACGAATGTGTTAATGTGAGTGCGAGTTTCTAAACTTTTGCAATGCACTTGTAATCACTCTTGGTATAATCAGGAGTGTATGAAGGTATGTTGAAAATAAATGAAACAAGGGGGCACCCAGGCTTGAACTGGGGACCTGTCGATCTGCAGTCGAATGCTCTACCACTGAGCTATGCCCCCACTGGAAATGTTTAGATTTAACTACATCTCCTAGCTGAGAATTGCTGTTCACATTTTTCATTCAAGTCCTAGCTGATTGTCCTCATAATTTGAGATTCTTTGTGTACATATCTCACATCCAGACTTCATTTTATTCCGTCCGCACTTTTCCTTTACCTTCAGTTATCGTAGAACATCTTTTTTAGCATCCCATCCATAAATTTGATGTGATTATAACCTTTCTCTGTATTTCATCAAATGAAAAATTCAACTTTTTCCACACGTTACCTTCCTTGCAGGGCTGCCTGTGCTTTTGATATAAATAGTCTGGTAAGGAATAATACACCCTTTTGCAATTGGTGTCTAGTAAATAACTAAATAAAAGTAAACACCTAGTAACTAGCATTACATCAGCACTTATGTATCCCCATGTTCGCCTTATACCAATACACATACATGTCCCTAATAAATACTGAATACTTCCTCCCCTTATATTTGTAAACGTGCTCATGTCCTCCATTCCCCTTCTATCACTTTTATCACAAGACAGTGTCAATATCTTACACTTATTCTTTAATTATTCCATAATTTTCCCTCCCTTTCCTTCACAATCTCCCTTAACCATCTTCTACCTCCACCATCCTCTCGCAGGACCTCACCCACCTTCCTATTTTTTACACAGTCCCGCACCCCTCACATCTTTCCATTACATGTTCCAATGTCTCTTCTTCCGCTCCGCACACCTTACAAATCCTCTCCTCAATCAGTCTCCAATATTTTGCTGCCCCCATATCCATTCCCGTATGGTACCTAGCTAGCATTTTCTTATCCTTGTAATCTACCACCCCACTCATCAGGTATTGTGCCCTCCCCTGCCCCTGTTTCAACTCCTTATATATCGGGTTATACTTTGAGTTTTTCATCTTCTGTCTATTCTCACTCCCTCTTCTATCTTTTATCCTCCTTTCAATCTCTTCCTCCACCTGCCAATCTCTGCTTTCCATATCCTGTATCCCTAACTCTGAGATACCCAATTTACCTAACTGCTTTCTCTTTTCTATCCTCCATCTCAACCCTTTTTGCCCCTCTTCGTTCCTCCATTTTGCACACACATGTGTCCAGTCTTCCTTCTCTTCCTGCCGCAATCTTCTCTCATATTTATATGCCCTTCCCCACGTTTTTGCCCACAACTGTTCCTCGTCCACTTCTTCCTGGACTATATAACTTGGAACATTCCAGTTAACCCCCAATACCCATCGCCAGTATTTTGTAATTATCTTCTGTAATTCTCCTTGCTCCTCCCACCCGCAAATTTCTGCCCCGTACGTCATTATTGCCTCTATTAGTGCCCTAAACAATTTCCATCGAATCCCTATGTCACCTTTCCAATATCTCTCCCCGAGTCCCCACACTGCCCCCATAGCTATTCTCGCCTTTTTTCTTAATATATCTTATATGCTCCCTGAAACCATTATTACTTTGCAAAATCATTCCGAGATATTTAAATTCTTTAACTCTTTCTATTTCCTTTCCCTCCCATAACCATCTTTCCACTTTCGCCCTTTTTCCACCTTTCTTAAAAATTTGCATTTTCGATTTGCCATAATTCAATTCCAATCCTTTTCGTTTTAAATACTTATTTAAACTATTCAACATCTCCTGCATTTGTTTTGGTTCCACCGCGAGCAACACCATATCATCAGCATACGCCAATAGCCAGACTTTAATCCCTTTTAATACTACCCCTCCCTCTTGTTTCCCTTTCAAGTAATCCTCCAAATCTGCAATGAATAGGTTAAACAGTAACGGACT
>JAVBJR010000619.1:0-3066 GCA_031546965.1 Dysgonomonas sp. | reverse complement strand
CTCACATTCACATTATCAGCAACTCTGCAATATATGTTGAAACTCTTGATAATCCCATTTGGTTTGAGTGGATGTTTCCAAGTAACTAGAACAGACGTTTCTGATGTTAACAAGGCTTTCATATCAGCTGGTGCATCAGGTTCTAATGAAAAACAGGATATAATATACTACTGAAAATTGACAATGTTACTTCATTTATATAACGTAATCCTACCATCATCCAAAGTTTTGCAAAAAATGGGTCCACTAAAAGGGCCTTCTCCTGATTTTGTAGCTGCAGATATTTGTAAACTGTAGTTTGTGTACTTTTCCAAATCTAACAGTGTGGCAGAAGTTGTAGTGGAATTCAAATAACGGGTTTCATCCTCTGCAAATTAAAATTGTAAATTATAAATAGTATTGTAATAACATTTCCATGATGACGGAAAGTAAAAATGTTCATTTAACAATAGATTCATAATGTTATTGAAATTTGAATGAATCGGGAAACGTTAGGGATCAAACTGCCCATGAAACCCTACCCACCGTACCAGCCATTGGCTGCTCGATACATGATTTTGTAGTGTCTCAAGATGCCATTAATTCCAGTGGAATTTGGAGAGGCCCAAGCCACATGAATACTTTGTGAAGTCAGAGTTGTGCAGCGAACATTCAGTGGTGCAGAATTTGGTACTACAATAAGATCAAATTAAAAAATCATTTCTTTCAACACTGGTAGATATCATTTCTCACGAACTTCATAACAAACCTCCTTCTGAAGTCATAGCTACAATGGGTTCAGACATTGGCCCTTTACCCTGTTCATTATATGCTTGCACAACAACCGCATACTTGGTAATTTTCTTTAGATTCATTATATGAACGAAGTGTTCAGGGCTTTCAGATTCTAATGTCATAAGTGTTTTGTAAGAATAGGGCTCATCCTTTCCATCTTCTTTGTATCCAACATAATAACCAGTCACTCTCCCACTACGAGACAGCTCCTCTGAAGATTTCTATGCCAATTATAAAAGAAACATCAGTATATACTGGATCATATAGACATAATGCGTTTTATTTAAATGCACCTACTGTCCATGTCACTGTTAACATGTTATCATTATTTGTTGAAATATGAATACCAGCTGGTGCAACAGATGGAGCTGTCAAAATGCTCAGATCAATCATACTATTTAAAACAAACATTCTATACTCTTAGCTACCTTCTTCAAGAGTCGTTCCTTTCACAATTGGACTTGCTTTGCTTCTTCCAATAGCATTTTCGGCAAACATGCGGAACAAATAATTTGTGGCTGGTTGTAAATTGGATATGGTCCCAGTTAAAGTTTCACCGGAAGCAATTTCAACATTGGCAGCCTTTTCCCAATCCTCTACAAATAAATTGCAACTATTCATACTGTATATTTAAATTTATTATAAACATATACTAAACTCATACCAAATTCATTCACATATTCAATAACATATTTCGTTATGTGGTCGTTTCCATCAAATGCCTTCTGCCATGATAGTTCTATCATTCTGCTGCCCAAAACCGACACTTTAATTTCTTTGAGTGCATCTGGGCTCTCTAAAATATATAAATAAGCGTAATGTATTTGCAAACTAAAATGGTTTTTGGTGTATTACAAGTTATATTCAAACCTTGAATGACAATCGCAAATGTCATATTATTTTTCCCATGATAGTTTTCACCAACACATACATATTTTCCTTGATCTTGCCGGGATGTTTTGAATAGTTTTAGGGAAGAAACTATTCCTGAACTTGTATCTGTGGTTATAATTTTGAATCTAATGCAAAGGAATCAGCCTGCTGTAAGATATTTTCATGTCGGAAACATTTATCTTACCGGTGGTTGGAAGGATTCTCTGCTAAACGACGACCTTCTTTGTACCATTCAGTTGTTATGGGCTTGTCGCCAAATGCATTGCAATGTATGGTATATTCTTTTCCGACAGCAGTTGATACAATTTGTAGTTTTGTTTGAAATGTTGGTGGAGCTGAAAACAGTTGATAGAACTGTTAAATGGCAAATCCTGTATACCAGACTCACTTTCAAACATATATACAGTATATGCACACCATGTATTTTAATGTGAGCCATTGTACTCAGTCCATCACCAATTCCATTAGAGGCATGGCAGAAGAAATATCCAGCACTTGTTGGATTCACTTTTCGGATATGAAGTGAACCATTTTGAAGGATGGTAAATTTGTCATTGTCACCTATTCCAATTGTAGCGGGTTCTTTGTTTCTATTGTCTGAATTCACAGAAAAATATGATAAACTTCTATAAATTTGCAATCAGGTGATGCATTGCATGTTATATCATATACCTACCTAATGTGTGCAGCCAACTGATCACAGGTGTGGGATAGCCTGATGCCTGACAATTCAGAGTCAAGTCTTCACCATTAAGAACAGAGACATCTTTTGGAGAGAAAACCCAACTTGGAGGAACTGCACAATAAGTATTCAATAAATTTGTAAACGAGCATTTCAAACTTCATCATAATAGGATTTTATCACCCATTAATAGCAATATTATCGACTCGAACTGATTTAACTTGTCCAACATTGTGCTAATGTTTTTTGGAAGCCAATATAAATTTAAATCGCTTTGCCAACAATATTTTCATTGTTGACCCATCCATATGAGAATTTACAAATTTCTAGAGGAATGTAGTTATTACACTCTTTATAATCTCCAATATTCAATTTACCAGAAGATATGACAAATGCATAAAAGCAGTGAAGATTAATTACCCTTCACTAAAATTTCAGTTGAATAGTTGGACATTCCAGCCGCATTGGATGCAACACAGGAATACAGGCCGTTGTGCTTTTCGGCTACTGACTCGATAGTCAAAATGCTGGAGTGTTCATCAAATGATCTCACGACAACACCCAAGTTGGCAGGTATTGCTTTTCCGTCTTTCTCCCAACGGATGTTTAGGGGCAAATCACCACGACTTATAACACAAGACACGCGCGCCAAGTTGCCCTCGTTCAAATGATCATCTTGGAATGTGAATGGTACTATCTTTGGGGGAACTGCAACG
>JAVBJR010000853.1:0-7913 GCA_031546965.1 Dysgonomonas sp. | reverse complement strand
GAGTTTCCTACTTTGTTTACTCTGTTTGAGCGCAAATAAAATAAGACTTTAAATGTTGTCTTCATAGGTCATCAATTTTTTGAATTACAAACTTAATTTTTGAATTGTAAATAATTGAATATTATGATTGACTAAACAGCGCAATATCAAAGACTTATTGCGTTAACCGTTACCCTTTTTGAGAGAGATAAAATGGGTAACGGTTTGGTAACGATTTTATGCGTTAATATGCCATTTATCTGTCTCTGATGTGTTATAGAATAAAATAAAAAAACCTCAGAAATCATTGATTTTCTGAGGTTTATCCTAGGTTTTGCCTAGTTTTGTCTTATTTATTGTTGTCTCACCAGGATTCGAACCTAGACAGGCAGTACCAAAAACTGCAGTGCTACCATTACACCATGAGACAAACATTTGCTTTTCTAAAGCGATACAAAAGTATGCAATCAATTTGATATATGCAATACCCAATTAATATTTTTTTTTATTTTGCAATCAATAAATAATAGTTTTTCTTGCCCTTTTGAGCCAAAATATATTTATCATCAATTAGATACGAATAATCAATAATTTCATCCGAATTTTCTAATTTATTTTTATTAATCATAACACCTCCCGCTTGTACCATTTTTCGCATCTCTCCTTTCGATGGAAATACGGTAGTCACCTGTGTTAACAGATCAATGGCAGGAATTCCATCTTCCAAATCTTCTTTTTTCACCTCAAATTGAGGTACACCTTCAAAAACTTGCAATAGAGTCTCTTCATCTAAAGATTTCAAAGCATCTGCAGTAGATCCGCCAAATAATATACCCGAAGCTCCCACAGCCAACTCGTAATCTTCCTCCGAGTGAACCATGACGGTCAACTCTTGAGCCAGTTTTTTCTGTAATGGGCGAAGATGTGGCGCTGCCTGCTGAGCAACCACCAAAGTATCGATCTCGTCTTTCGACAAAGATGTGAATATCTTTATATATCGCTCGGCATCCTCATCGCTGACATTCATCCAGAACTGATAGAACTTATAGGGAGAGGTATATTGACGATCGAGCCAAACGTTGCCCGACTCGGTCTTGCCAAATTTAGTACCGTCTGCTTTCGTAATCAAAGGGCATACAAGAGCAAAAGCTTCTCCTCCGGTTTTGCGGCGGATAAGTTCAGTACCCGTAGTTATGTTTCCCCACTGATCCGACCCACCCATTTGAAGACGACAACCTTGTTGATTATATAAATGTAAAAAGTCGTATCCTTGAAGCAATTGGTACGAAAACTCTGTAAACGACATTCCATCAGACGATTCACCACTTAATCTTTTCTTTACCGAATCTTTCGCCATCATATAGTTCACAGTTATGTGTTTACCTATATCGCGAATAAAATCTAGAAAAGTAAAGTCTTTCATCCAATCGTAGTTATTCACCAGCAATGCTTTGTTAGGCTGGTCGGATTCAAAATCCAAAAACTTAGCCAATTGTTTCTTGATACATGTCTGATTGTGGCGAAGTGTTTTCTCGTCCAACAGATTTCGCTCTTGCGATTTCATCGAAGGATCGCCAATCATACCTGTTGCTCCACCTATCAAAGCAATAGGACGGTGTCCTGCACGTTGAAAATGCTTCAACATCATCACGCCTACAAGATGACCGATATGCAACGAATCGGCAGTGGGGTCGATTCCTAAGTAGCCCGAAGTTAATTCTTTTTGCAGTTGTTCTTCTGTACCAGGCATGATTTCCTGAATCATACCACGCCATCTTAATTCTTCAACAAAATTCATCAATGTATATTGTATATTTATTTTACACAAAAGTACGACTTCTTTTTTGGATAAGCCCCATATTCCAATAGGTAGTAATGAAAAAAAGGCGACAATTTAAGATTGTCACCTTTTTCATATTTCAATTATTTTCTTTATTCAGAAACTACTTCAAATGGAATTTCTACCGAAACCTCTTTGTGAAGTTTAAGCAGAGCTTTGTAAGAACCAACTTCTTTTACAGCATCTTTGATAACGATTACCTTACGGTCTACGTTATAGCCTTTTTTCTCTAAAGCTTCAGCTATTTGAATATTAGTAACAGATCCGAAGATTGTTCCTGTCGAACTTGTTTTAGCTCCGATTGTTAGAGTAAGACCTTCAAGTTTAGCAGCAATAGCTTGTGCATCTTGTTTGATTTTCTCTAATTTGTGAGCACGTTGTTTCAAGTTTTCAGCCAACATCTTTTTAGCAGATACTGTAGCCATTACAGCTTTTCCTTGTGGCAAAAGGTAGTTACGTCCATAGCCATCTTTTACAGTTACTACATCATCTTTGTAACCAAGATTGGCAACGTCTTCTTTTAATATAACTTGCATATCTTTTTTCTCCTTTTTTAAATTATTTCATCATATCAGTAACGTAAGGAAGCAATGCCAAGTGACGAGATCTCTTAACAGCTTGCGCTATGCGACGTTGAAACTTCAACGATGTACCGGTAATACGACGAGGCAAAATCTTACCTTGTTCATTTAAGAATTTTTTCAAAAACTCCGGATCTTTGTAATCGATATACTTGATACCACTCTTTTTGAAACGGCAATATTTTTTCTTTTTCACATCCACCGAAGGGGGAGTCAAATATCTGATTTCTGATTGTTGTGCCATGATTAATTTTCTTTTTTAGTTGTTGATCTAAGATTTCTTCTTTTTTCAGCATACTGATGAGCATACTTGTCTTGACGGAAAGTTAAGAAACGAATCACTTTTTCGTCGCGACGAAATTGTAGTTCCAACTTAGCAATCACTGCCGGGTCTGCATCAAACTCAACAAATGCGTAAAATCCTGTAGATTTCTTTTGGATAGGATAAGCTAACTTTTTTAGCCCCCAATTTTCCTCACTAACAATCGTAGCGCCTTCCTCAGTAAGGATGCCTTTGAATTTTTCTACCGCTTCCTTCATCTGAACATCAGACAAAACGGGAGTCAAAATGAAAACGGTTTCGTAATGATTCATAAATAATTTAATATAAACTTGTTAAACAATAAAGTTTTTCGAGCCGCAAAGGTAAGATAATTAGCTCTAAAAACAAAATATGGAGCTAAATATTTCGTCTAATCTAAAGATATTATACCTTTGCAAACAGGTTAGACATAATTTAAGGGAGTTATAACAAAATATGAATCAAGAAAACGAAAATAGCGAATTAATAGAACTCGAATATATTTTTCCGATAATCAACGGAAAAGTGTCCATGGCTATTAACCGAAAGATGTACCGCAATTTCCGAAAACACGGTTTGGATATTACTCCCGAACAATGGACGGTTCTTTCGTTCTTATGGCGACAAGATGGCGTATCTCAACAATCCCTTTGCGATGCAACCTTCAAAGATAAGCCCAGTATGACCCGTTTGGTAGATAACCTTACCAAGCTCGAACTGGTAGAGCGCAGGGCAACCCCTAACGACCGTAGATCGAACCATATATACTTAACAAAAAAAGGAGAAAGCATCAAGGAGAAAGCCCATGAAGCTGTTAACGAAACAATGCAGTACGCTTTTGCTGGCATAGACCAAGAGGGACTCAATCAGGTACGTAGTATGCTTAAGATTGTATTTAATAATATTCAAGAAAGCCTGTAAGTACTGTCTGTGCTATTTTATTCTGTATTTATTAAGCACTTTGATCAACTCATTCTTAGTATATACTCCAACTAACCGCTCTACTTCTTTGCCATCTTTATAAATAATCATCGTAGGGATTGTTGATATGCTTTTTGCTCGTACAAAAGACTTGTAATCATCAACATTCATCTTGCCGATTTTCACATCAGTTTCGGCTGAAATTTGTTTCAGAATAGGTTCCATCTTACGGCAAGGACCACACCAAATAGCCCAATAATCGACCAAAACCAGTCCTTTTGACGTTTCTTGCTCATATGACTTGGCAGTAAGAGTTACTATCTTATTTTCACTCTCACCCTTATTTTGAGCAAATATCGAACTAACAAGAGCAAATAAAGCCAATAAAAGAATATTTTTTTTCATTTAAAATAGATCTGATATTTATTTGGTTAAAAAGAGTCACATCAATTTCTCGGTGTGACTCTCGTTATATTTATTTGTAAAAATAAGTAGAATAATCCTTGTCCACTCATAACTAACTACTACTCTCTATCTTGATATTTATAGTCCTTCAACATTTCTTGTAATCTCTTGCGAGCAAAAAAGATGCGGCTCTTTACTGTACCAATTGGTAAAGTTAGGGTTTGAGCAATCTCTTCATACTTGTAACCCGAAACGTGCATTGTAAAAGGAACTTTATATTCGTCCGAAAAACTATTTATAGACTTATTTATTTCGGCAATAGTATACGCTCCTTCGGGTGTATCAAAACCTGAATCTTGAGGTAAATTAAGATGATAAAGATTCTCTGTTTGGTCTACAACTGTTTGTGTGCGAACAATTCGACGGTAATTATTTACAAAAATATTGTGCATAATTGTAAATACCCATCCTTTGAAATTTACATTTTCGTAATATTTTTCTTTATTGTCTAGCGCACGAAGCGTTGTTTCCTGTAATAAATCTTTTGCTTCTTCTCTGTTTGTTGTTAAAGTTAAAGCAAAGTTCATCATATTATTTTGAAGTGCTATCAGTTTACCTTCGAAACCGTTTGCGTTGTTTTCATCATTTTTCATAATCGTGTTTTTTTTCTAGTGTTAAAAGAACAATCCCTTATATCATAAATAAAATATTTGGATAATCCTACACTACAAATGTACAATCTTTTTGCGTCTCCGAAAATAAAATAAAGTTTTTTTACATCAACAAATATTAAGACTTTGTTAACGAATATATAAAAACCTTATTTACTGATACATAAATATAAAATAAATAGGTAAAAATCAAGACCAATAAGACATAAACTTCATCTATGAATAAATTTATTATATAGAAATTAATCATAAACATTTGCCAAAATGACAGAATTAAAGACTATGGCATCGTTTTTGATTCTGCATTTAGCAGAATAAAAACAAAACATAAAATATATCATCATGGAAGAAAAAAAAGGTCATATTGGAGTTACTACCGACAATATATTCCCCATTATCAAAAAATTCTTATACAGCGATCACGAAATCTTTTTACGTGAATTAGTCTCAAATGCTGTTGATGCTACGCAAAAACTAAAAACACTCTCTTCTTTAGGCGAATTTAAAGGTGAATTGGGCGATATCTCAGTTAGAGTATCCATAGATAAAGACAAAGGTACCATTACCATATCGGACAGAGGTATTGGTATGACCGAAGAGGAAATCGGCAAATATATCAATCAGATTGCCCTGTCGTCAGCCAACGAATTTTTGGATAAATATAAAAACGATGCCAATGCCATTATCGGTCACTTCGGATTGGGATTCTATTCTGCCTTTATGGTTTCTAAACAAGTAGAAATTGTAACCCTCTCGCACAAAGAAGGATCGGTAGCCGTAAAATGGACTTGCGACGGTACACCCGAATATACATTAAACAAGGCTGACAAAACCGACAGAGGTACAGACATTATATTATATATAGACGACGAAAACAAAAATTTCCTCGAAAATGGAGAAATAGACAAACTTCTAAAGAAATATTGCCGTTTCCTTCCAATACCTATCGTATCGGGGAAGAAAACCGAGTGGAAAGATGGAAAATCGGAAGAAACTGACGAAGATAATGTCATAAATGACACTACTCCCCTATGGACTCGCAAACCTGCCGACTTGAAAGATGAAGATTACAAAAAATTCTATCAAGATTTATATCCATTTACAGATGAGCCATTATTTTGGATTCACCTCAATGTCGACTATCCTTTTAAATTGACAGGCGTTCTTTATTTTCCTAAACTGAAAAGTAACGTAGATCCACATAAAAATAAAATACAGCTATACTCAAATCAGGTATTTATTACCGATTCGGTAGAAGGAATCGTTCCCGAATTTCTTACCCTAATGCACGGAGTTATCGATTCTCCGGATATTCCTCTGAACGTTTCGAGATCGTATCTTCAAAGCGATCACAATGTGAAGAAGATATCTTCGCACATCACTAAAAAGGTTGCCGATCGCTTGGAAGAGATTTTCAAGAACGACCGCTCTCAGTTTGAAGAAAAATGGGAAAACCTCAAAATTTTCATAGAATATGGTATGCTTACCGACGAAAAATTCTATGACCGCGCTCAAAAATTCTGTTTGTTGAAGAATACCGATAATAACATCTTTACATTTGAAGAGTATAAAACGCTTATATCGAGCAATCAAACAGATAAAGAAGATACTTTAATTTACCTATATACCAACAACCGCGAAGAGCAATATTCGTATATAAATGCAGCCAAAGATCACGGATACGATGTTCTTCTGCTCGATGGGCAACTGGATGTGCATTTAGCCGGAATGCTGGAAGGCAAATTCGAGAAAAGCCGCTTTGTGCGTGTCGACAGCGATATTGTACATCATCTGATCAAGAAAGAAGACATTGCCGATGCCAATCTCACAGACAAGCAAAAAGTAGAATTGGATGAAGCTTTCAAATCTCAATTACCTGAAATTGAGAAAGTAGAGTTTTCGCTGGACTACAAACCGCTGAATGAAAACATTCAACCCATTCAGATTACACAAAACGAGTACACTCGCCGTATGAAAGAAATGGCTGCCATGCAAACCGGAATGTCGTTCTACGGCGAAATGCCCGACAATTTTACACTGGTTATAAATACCAATCACCCGTTGGTAAAGCAGATTATTACCGATGTAGATGGTAAAGATGCAGAAGCGGTAGGGAAATATGCTTTGGAAAACCCAATTATCAAACAATTGGTAGACCTGGCATTGTTATCAAACAATATGCTGAAAGGCGAAAGCTTAAGCAATTTCATTAAACGCAGTACTGAATTGATTTCGGGAAAATAAGGTTGTAAACCTTTTTATTATAAAGAATAGCCGGTCGAAATTTCGATCGGCTATTTTTTGTGGATATAAAAAATCAACACTATATACTACAATTAAAAGAAAATAATTGTGTTTATAGATAAGGTCGCAAATCTTTTTGTTATAATTTATCTCTAAGTAAAAGAATAGCAACTATAATTACCCTAAGAACAATCATGTGAGGTTATTTGCCATTATTATAGTTATTAACATTATAATTATTTTTATTTTCATATATTTGCAACTATCAAAAATAAATAAAACAATGAATCCAAATGCAACAGCTTTAGCTAACTATTTCATAGATTTAGCCAATAAAGACGGGGATGAATTAAGACAATTAGGCTTAATGAAAAGGGTTTATATTACTCATGGTTTTTGTTTAGCTATATTTGATAAATCAGCTTTAGATCCTAGATTTGATGTAGTAGAAGCTTGGAAAAATGGTCCGGTTATTCCATCTGTATATCATTCTTTTAAATATAAAAAAAACGAGCCTATTACAGAGAAATCAACAATAATAGACTGGGAATCAGATGTATTTGATTCTCTGACACCTGTACTAGATGATGAACAGATAAAAAAAGTAGCAGATTTAGTGTGGGATAGATATAAAGAATTCGATGATTTTGACCTTGTAAAGTTGACACATAAAAAAGGATCTCCATGGTCGTTATGCTATACTGAAGGTGAAAATAAACCTATTCCTGATATATACACTAAAACCTACTATAAAAAATTGATAAAATAATGGGGAATTCTCTTGAAATAGGTGTCGATTTTGTGTCTGCAGAAGATGAATCGAATATTAGTATAGGTATAATCGTTTAGATCGCACTCTCTATCTTGTCTTTTTAATTCGTTTTGGCTCATTTTTAACCATTCTTTTGATGAGCAAATCGAATATCGTATCCATATTGTTCCGCCTGTTGAATCTAAAATGGTACTCATCT
>JAVBJR010000436.1:0-2782 GCA_031546965.1 Dysgonomonas sp. | reverse complement strand
GATAAGTGTGTATTTAAACTTTTTGCACACCTTCTCGTGCAGGGTTCCATTGACAGTGGCGTTATGACACTTGCTGCGTGTGAGTGTATGGATAGGTATGGAAGGCTCCTGAGTTAAAGCACTATGGCTGTTTACAGATCTCGTTAGCAACATTTTCATAATTGCCATGCATAGATTACAATATCTTGTGTAAGCACTTGAATTCAGTCTGCCGGTTTTCTTACCCAATACCTTGCAGCTCTCGAATCATTGCTTCAATTATATAGCCCTTTGACCAGCATTGATAAATTACAATTGTATGTCCCTCATCTGTATATGTACATACTAGGTGCATTCCTAATATAAGTACCGTTCGATTATATAAAAAACAAATAAGAGAAACAAATATGCATTAATTCTTCCATGCACATACATATCAAAGCAATTTTTAACAAAAATATAATTTTTGAAGCACTTTTAGTTACATCTCAATTTTTTATAAAAAAATAAGCTTAAAATTCCACCAACTGATATACTGTAATTCAACTTGTCCAACCAGTCCAAAGCACCGGCGTTTTCAACACCTCACTTTCCTTGAAATTTTGAGATGCCAGCCATTTTTTGAGGTTTAAAAAGACGTTATTAGTCGCTAGGTACATCAATAAGACCACATTATAACCTTTCATATTTATTTAAAAGAAATTAAGAATTAGTTTACGAATTACCCATTAATTGCAATTAATCTCCATTTCGGAATAAGATATGCCTTGTATCAGTATAGAATGCTTGTAATGCTTGCCAATCAATGTATATACTGTCGGTCTACTCTTTATTTGAGACTAAATGGTCCGCCTTCTTTCGAACGTGCTTTTTGGAATAAACACTGATTGGTTCGCCACCGACGCTGCCACACACAAACCACACACACACAAACCAATCAGTCCAATCGGTGTTTATTTAAAAAAAAACACGTTTGAAAGAAGGTGGACCATTTAGTCTCAACTAAAGTGTGGCCAACTATTAGATATAACTGTAAGTTCAAATAGTTTATTTTCACTTTGTTTACAAAAACTGTAGAGGTCTGTTGTATTGTTTCAAATCGAACTCAAAGTTTTAATTCTCGTTAAAATACAGTTTCAGTTTCAGCAGTAAACTTGTCATGCCAAAAACGAAATGAAAACGATCTGTGGTCTTTGTGGATCTTGGGAAGCACAATCTCAGCAACACCAGCACCAGATAAGTCCAGTTGAAAACCTTTACCTTAGCAACACAAGAACTCGACACTTTAGTCTAATATTCTTACAGTAGGAAACCAAGAAAACATCCAGTCTCGACTCAGACTTACTTGCAAGTGTTAAATCAACATGTGAAGATTTATAACATAGACTCTGCTACGGGGTCTGCTACCTCCTGTCCACGGGTAAACCTTTCCAGAGCAGGAAACACAGGTACAGAGGTCAATCTTGACCTTGTTGTTTGTTTCGTCATAGGTTGCACAACAAAAACGTCGCATAAAACAATCTTTTAAAACTCGTCTGCTTTTCTCTTCTCAGCAGCCACACCCACAGGTCAGCCAGTCTCAGCTGTGAATAAACATCAGCAGTTAAAAAACAAACTCCAGGCCCTTGGAAGGTTTGCACTCTGTCCAGCGTCGTTCAGATAAGTATCAGGAAAAACTGTATTACCTATAAGAATCAAAGATGTGATTCTGTAGCACTCGTATTCTGTTGCAGGGATGCGCAAGCAGAAAACAGGAGAACTCCTCAGTGCAGCTACTTACTAGCAAGTACTAAATCAACCAGCTGAGATTTACAAGGTAGACTCGGTACGGGGTCCTCCACCAGAGGTTCATGACTTGAACTTTCCAGAGCGATGACATTATCAACAGGTTCCAGTTCCCTTGGTGCAACAAGTTCAAGGGTCGACGTTGACACTGGTGCGAATCTCGACTTTGATTGCTCAACAAACCCCTTCTCGAGATGAGCACTCATAGAATCCATGGTCATTATGGCATTCCAACCTTTCATCAAGTACTTAAAGGAGAACTGACACGGTTTTGTAAGGTACCACGATAATCGGCTAGTAAGTAGTTATTGTGTCCCGTATAACACTGGCTAAAGCAGAAATCGATTAAAAATTGAAAACAAAAAGTTATTAGCATTTTACCGAATGCGCAGCCAAAGCGTTTCCATAGAAACGGCACTGAAAACGGCACTGGGAATCGAGCGGCTTGAGAGCGGCTACGAGTATAGGGCGCTCATTGTTCGCCTCGCGTGAATCACGTCAACGACGGGAGAGCCGAGTTTTCAGGATTGGCTGAGCTATGATTGGGCGGGGCTTCAATGCATTCGTTTGCATTTGGAAATGCAGTTTGTACGATGACGTCATTCACCAGGATGTCATTGGTTGAAGACGTTTCATTCGTTTTGGAGCAACAGGCACTTCATACTGTGCTACTGTGCCAGCACAAGGTGCGACGTCGCAAATCGGTAAAACGCTAATAACTTTTTGTTTTCAATTTTAAATCGATTTCTGGTTTAGCCAGTGTTATAAGGGTCACAATAACTACTTACTAGCCGATTATCAGGGTACTTTACAAAACCATGTCAGTTCTCCTTTAAGCCTTGGACCGTGCATTCCTTTTGTCAATAAATCATTGTTCGTCGTAGCCACATACTCGAGCACAATCTCTCCTTTTTCAACCAAATCTCGCGCTAGGTGAAATTTAACATCAATGTGCTTGGTTCTACCTCTTGATATACGTTCTTGACAAAATGCTATTGCCGCTTGGTTATCACACTTG
>JAVBJR010001167.1:0-3432 GCA_031546965.1 Dysgonomonas sp. | reverse complement strand
GAGTCCGATTAGCCCATAACTTGTACACTTGACTCATCGCTCGACCACACCCACTGCTGGGTACGTACGTAATCCGTCTGTTTGCGGTTCTCAGGGAAGGAAAACGGCAATTTCATTGCAATGCAAGTATAGTTGGACATCAGGACAACAGTTGGCAATGCAACAATCGCAACTACGTTGACGTTTTGTACCTCAAACCGAATTTTAACGAATAAAAGGGCGGAGCTACAAAATTGTGCTTAGATTGCTGATAACTTTTTTATTTCATTTTATAATTGGAATCTGACTTCACCAACATGTTTTTCACCATGTTTTTCATGTTTGATGAGATTTTTAGGGTATGTAAGGAAATGGGTGACAGTTCTCCTTTAAGCTTTGGACACCCACACTACTTGACACGCACTACTCGTCACAAACTGCATGCACAACACACCCATCTGGTCTCTTATTCATCTGGACATGCACACTCCTCGTCATGCACTACTCGTCACACACTACTGGTAACGCACTACACGTCACACTACTGGTCACGAACTACTCGACATGCACTACTCGTCACACACTGCTCGTCACACTGCTTGTAACACACTGCTCGTCACACTGCTCGCCACACACTGCTCGTAACACGCTACTCGTCACACACTACTCGTTACACTCTACTCGTCACACACTTAAAAAGTTAAAATTCTTACTACATGCACGTTTTTAGAATGGGGTACATCAATTTATGCAGGTGTTTCTGTTTCTTTTCAGGTAAATTCAACAATTTTGCAAATTGAACATGGCCTGAAACTTAAGGGGGGAGATCTTGCACGACCGGGTGGAGCGTGTTTTAGGGGTAGAAAATTGCATGCGGGAAACTTGCGGACTTAATTAAAAATTAACGGGTAGAAAGTGTTATGTTCGCAAGAGGTTCATTTAGTGGCTACAGGTACTGGTTTAAATGGAAGCTTGCACAAATTGGATTTGGTAAATAGGGTAAATAGGGAAATAAAATTCCATGAGATTTTGCATAAAAGGCTAGGCCATTTAAGTTACAGTGGTATGCAGAGGCTGACCACAATGGTAACAGGTCTTGAGTATGATGGAGCTAGTTCAGACTGCATCTCTTGTATTTTTGGAAAGGAGCAGAGGCAACAATTTTCTAAGAATAAAGTAAAGAGAGCAAAAGAGCTCCTAAATTTAGTTCATACTGACACATGTGGGCCAATGAATGTCTCATCATTAGGAGGAGCACTGCATTTTCTGTGTTTTATAAATGACATGTCAATAATGTCTTTCCTATATTTGTTGAAGAACAAATCAGAAAGAAGTCTTTAGATATTTTAAGGAGTTCAAAGCTTTGGCAGAAAAACAAACAGGAAAAGAAATCAAAATTTTGCGTTCGGGGAATGGCACTGAGTATGTAAATGATGCTATGGAAGATTTCCTGAGAGCAGAAGGAATTCAGCATCAAAAGACTATTGTTTATACCCCAGAGCAAAATGGTGTTGCAGAACGAAGCAACAGAACGTTAGTTGAACGAACTAGAGCAATGAGAGTTGATGCTAACTTAGATAAGAAATATTGGGCAGAGGCATTAAAAACAGTGAACTACTGCAAGAATATTTCGCCAACGATAGCAGTTCAAGGTAGAACACCTTTTGAAGTGTGGACAGGTGAGAAACCAGACCTGGAACATCTCAGAGTCTTTGGTTGCCGTGCGTTTGCTCATGTTTGCAAAGAAAAACGCAAGAAATGGGATGAAAAGGCAGAAGAGTTAATGTTCGTTGGTTATTGCTCAAATAGTAAGGGTTATCGGTTGATCAACACAACTACACACAAAATTACAAATTCAAGAAATGTGCATTTCATTGAACATGAAATGGGTTTTGGGGCTGATAAAATGAACTCTGAATTTTATAATGAACAGATATTGTTTAAAGTGTAGTGGTGTTGGCAATCAAAGTGAATTGTCTGATGTTGAGACTGGAAATGAAATTCCAGTTGCAGAAATTGGAAATGAGATTCCAGATGCAGAAATTGGATGCAAGAATCCATATGCAGAAATGACAAATGAAATTGCAGACAAGGGGGAAGAGACACAGATGAAGCGTGCAGGGGCATATTCAGAAAATTTGAATTATACAAAATTACCTGTTCGCCAATCTGGTCGAATTGTGAAAATGCCAGCTAAATTTGATGAGTATGATACAACAGGTATGCCAAATTTGAAAGGAAATTATGGAAATGAAAGTGAACATACCAAATTAATGTACATGGCATTAAGTGCTGCAGAAGTCACAGAATACCGTAGTGATCCTAAAACTGTAAATGAGGCATTAAACAGACCAGATTCTGATAAGTGGAAAAGTGCAATTGCTGAAGCCATTGAAGCACATAAGAAAAATGAAACTTGGGAAGTGGTTGATAAGCCTAATCACAAAAATGTTGTAGATTGTAAATGGGTGCTGAAAATCAAATACAATCATGATGGAAGTATTGAACGATATAAAGCACGTTTGGTTGCAAAAGGCTATTCACAAATCCCAGGTATTGATTTCAATGAAACATTTTCTCCAGTAGTGAGATATGCTTCATTAAGAATTCTTATAGCTTTTGCTACACTAAATGATTGGGAAATAGATCAGATGGATGCTGTTATGGCATTTGTTCAGGGAGACCTAGATGAAGAAATCTACAGCGAATCCCTGAGGGCTTTAATGCTCATTACAAAGGAAATTTAAAAGGCAAGGTATTCAGACTTTAAAAGGCCTTAGATGGTCTAAAGCAAAGTGGTAGGCTTTGGTATCAGAAGTTGATTAAAGACCTTGAGGAAATGGGTTTTTATCAAAGTAATTTTGATAGTTGCATTTACATCAAAATGACAGGAAATAAAATTGTGATAATTGCCATTTAAGTGGATGATCTGTTAATTTTCAATAATTGTGAAAAATTAAGAGATTGGGTTAAAACAGTGCTCAAAAACCGTTTTAAAATGAAAGACTTGGGTGCAGCAAATTACATCCTGGGAATTCAAATAATTCGAGATAAAGTAAAGGGGACAATAAGCTTGAGTAAGGGCCAATATCTTGAAGGAGTTCTGAGAAAATTCCACATGCATGATTCAAGACCAGTGACAGTTCCAGCTGATCCAAACCAAGTGCTTACAAAATTAATGTGTTCAGAGAGTGCATCAAATGAAAGTGTAGACAAAACAGTGTATCAATCTGCTGTTGGGAGTTTACTATATGCATCACAAGGGACACGCCCAGATATTGCTCAAGCAGTGGGAGCATTATGCCAGTTTTGTGTGAATCCTGGGAAAGCACATTGGGCATCTGTCAAGAGACTGATGCGCTATGTTCGAGGGACAACTGGTGCAACATTAACGTATTGCCGAGATGGAAATCAAGGAGTAGTTGGATACTCTGATTCCAGTTATGGAGGTGA
>JAVBJR010000149.1:0-6415 GCA_031546965.1 Dysgonomonas sp. | reverse complement strand
TAAAATACCTCGCTGAATACAGTGCCGGTAAGAGATTCAAAATCGAATTAGCCGTTCAAAGGAACTGAGCAAATAGGTTGGATTCCGTCTCAGATGTCTGCTGTTCCGACAGATCCAACGATCACTGCTGCAGAAAAACTTACTGTTGGATTTTTTTTAACCTGCATTTTTCCAATTTTAAATACCTCCCTGAATACAATGCCGGTAAAAGATTCAAAATCCAATATCCCGATCAAAGGAACTGATCACATACCAGGTGTGCCAAACGTGCGGAGGGAAATTCAAACGGGTTATTTCGTAAACGGGTCACAATTCAGTGAATAATTAGTTGATTTACATAAAATTTATGTTCTACTGTTTGTTATCAAGTACACATTGATATGGAATGCAGTTTAGGTGGGGTTACAAAATCGTGCTAGATGTCCTTTAAGAAGTTATTAAGTACGCATGAATCCATAGCCTAGGTTTTGTTGCATTGTGTTTTGCTTTCCTGCATGCAAGTGGTTTTGACGACACTCTTCCTTGCACACATGCAATTGTAACGAAACGCTTCGCTGCAGTGCGCAATTGCGTAACACGAAAATGTCAATTAAAAGTCACATGTCCGTCGGAAACACTTGCAGCTTGGCCTAAACTGTTACAAATACTGCGCGCTACAACATTGCAATTGGGTGAGATCAATTCAGATGTTTAGTTTCCAATTTGGAACATCGATGACCTTGAATATTCCACTCAAGGTCACAAATGGTTACTTATTCGGAGGGCCCCCTTGATACTCTTTCAGGACAATGAATCCATTTGTGAATACCTCTTACCGTTCCAAATTTATTCGAAGGTGCAAGAGACTTTTTGGACACCCTGTATACGAAGCTCATTTCAAAAATATGGGCATTTTTGCTGCATGTAAGCAGTCAGTTTATTTTAATGAATGGAATGAATGTAAAGGATAGATTTAATTGGTGTTACAGAAACTTCAGAGACGGATACTACTGTCCTGCATCTAGAGGGTTTCAACTTACACAGTAGAGTTAGAACTGATAGAAGGGGAGGGGGGTTGGATTATATATATATATATATATATATATGGGATGGCCTAAGCATTAGTGCTCATTCAAGTGTTGGTCAAGGGGAAAAATTTTTGAAGGTTGCGGATGACTGTTTCTTGACACAGCATGTGTTGGGGGGCACACGAGATGGTAACACACTCGATTTGGTTTTCAGTTCATAACCACATCGAGTGCAGGAAGTTGAGATTGGGGAACATTTAGGGGATAGCGACCATAATATGATATGTTTCTTAATAAATTGCAAGAAAGCTGGTACAGATAATTGTATGATGGTCCCTAACTTTAACAGCGCAAATTATGCGGGACTCCGTGACAGGTTGTGGTCAGCTAACTGGCAGGATCTGCTTAGCAATCAGTCGACCGAAGCACTGTTGTTGAAATTTAGGGAGGTGTTTGATACAGGGTTTAATGAATTTGTTCCCTTACAGAAGCGGAAAGTGTGACAAAGCATTCAGTGCATGTGGTTTGATGGGAATGTGCGGGAAAAATTAAATTGCAAGCAGGAGTTGTTTAGAGAGTTAAAGAACCACAGTCCAAGGCAATCTGTATCTGAGTATAAACAGAGTCGCAGAGAGCTGAATAGGGAAATTAGGGTAGCCAAGAAACGTGTGGAAACGGTTGAAGCTAACAATTTAAAGCAGGATACGAAGTCATTTTACAAGTATATATGTTGCAAGAACAATTTCCGGGAAACAATCGGGCTACTGGCTGATGTCACAGGGCAGTTAGATTTGCGGGATAGGGTAATGGCGAAAATGTTCAACTGCTACTTTGTGTCTGTTTTCAGTAAAAAGTCTGCAGTTTGACGTGGAGGCTGAAGCAGGGGACACTGGGCATAACATTGGGCATGTCAATATTGACAGGGATGTGGGACAAAAGGCACCAGGGGCAGACAGCATCTACCCACGGGTTTTAAAAGAAGTAAAGGGGGAGGTTGTGGATGCCCTTGTTGCAATATTTCAAGAGTATATAGAAACAGGAGTTGTTACGGAGGATTTTAAATGTGCGAATGTTGTGCCTATATATAAAAAAGAGTCTCATAATGATGCTGGAAACTATAGGCCAATTAGTCTGACATCAGTGGTGGGTAAACTTTTGGAATCGGTTATTAGGGATGCTCTTCAGAAACATCTGGAGGATAATAATTTAATTAAAAACACCCAGCACGGGTTCAGAAGGGGTAGATCTTGCTTGACTAACTTGTTAGAATTCTTTGAGGTCATCACTAAGTGGGTTGATGGGGGCTCCAGTGTAGATATCTTGTTATTGGATTTAGCAAAGGCATTTGACAAAGTTAGCCATAGTAAACTGCTTCAAAAGCTGAGAAACAAGGATGTAGCAGGGAATCTGCTACGATGGATTGAAAATTGGCTGACAGATAGGAAACAATGGTTAGTCATCAACGGGGAACATTCGGATTGGTTAGGGGTTAATAGTGGTGTGCCTCAGGGATCAGTTTTAAGACCCTTGTTATTTCTAGTTTATATTGATGATTTAGAGGAAGGTATCCTATCTAAACTTAGTAAGTTTGCGGTTGATACTAAGGTAGCAGGCATTGTGGATTCATTGGAACAAAGCCAGGAATTGCAAATGGATTTGTCCAGATTGGGGGATTGGGCTCAGAAGTGGGATATGGAGTTCAATGTTGATAAGTGTAAAGTTGTGCATATAGGGACGAAAAATTCGGGGGTTGAATACACAATGTATGGTAAAAAGTTGCAAGTTGTAACTCAAGATAGGGACCTGGGGATTGTTGTCGAGGACATATTAAAACCTACGGCACAATGTGTGGCTGCTTGTCGGAAGGGTAACTCCATTTTGGGTATGATGAGGCGCGGGCTGGAGAGTCGTTCACGTTAGGCATGGTTGCCGGTATATCGATCGCTAGTCAGGCTTCACCTTGAGTATTGTGTGCAGGCCTGGGCCCCATATTATAAAACAGACATTCAAGCGTTAGAAAGGATTCAGAGGAGAGCGACCAAACTGATCAGTGTTATGGGGGGGGGTTTGTCATATGAAGACCGTTTGAGGGAGCTTAAGTTGTTTTCATTGGAAAGGCGTAGCCTTCGGGGGGACTTGATTCAGGTTTTTAAGTTTATTAATAACATTATTTACCCTGGGGCTGAATACTTTTTCCAATTTGTTGGAGAGAGTAAGACAAGGGGACACCGTTTCAAATTACGGAAGCAGAGAACCCGACTATTGTTGCGGCAACACTTCTTCTCCCAGAGGGTTGTGGATGAGTGGAATGGGTTGCCAAGTGAGGTGATGGAGGCGCATACTGTAGAAAGTTTTAAAGCAAAGTTGGACGATTTTGTCAACAGTATAGGTATAGGTACTTGACAGGGGCAACCTAGTTGGGCCAAGAGCCTGTTGTTGCCCGACATATTGTTTTGTATTGTATTGTATTGTATTGTATTGTATTGTATTGTATTGTATTGTATTGTATTGTATTGTATGTGCTTCTGTCAACATGATGTTTGCTGTTTATTTTGCCAAATCTTATCAGAATTATATGCTATCAATGCTATTCAGTGAGTCACAACAGGGTGTCTACTGATATAATTTTCCTGAAGAGCCTGATAAAGTCATGTAATTTAAAAATTGTCCTTATAATCCGGACAATCACGAAAAGGTCATGAAAATTTACTGAAAATCAGGATTTTGCATGGAGATGAAAAATTCCAGGAATGTAAAAATCCTTTTTTTATATTGAAACTCGCCTAGCTATTAGTTAAAGCGCCTTTATTACTAAGTTTATATACGTTTGTCCTGAATGGTGTTTGTTTGTGTGTTTCTTTTGTTTGTTTGTTTGCTGTAACTTTCAGCTCATTTTTACACAACCTCTACACATCCTAGAGAGCTGAAACTTCGTATGAAGGTCACCCTCTCAGCATATTACCCCAATCCAATTCGGATTACGCATTTTAGAGGCCAGATGCGCGAGTTTTAAGATAGCAAATATCGAAGCGCGGTTAGCTGAATGGGTTGTTTTCACTGCACATCATCGGCAGAAACGGCGCTTGTGGCAACAGACTTAAAAAACTCAAATTCATAATTTACGCTCCTGTCGATTTATAAATAAACTTAGTACCCAAAAAAACGTAGTTTTTTCACGGCTTGTTTTTAAATTGATATAGCCCCTGGCCTCACTTAATAGGACCTCTTATTTGCCTCATGATTAGACTCAAATCGGGCTCAAATCTATGTAGTTGCCAACAATTTAAAGGTATTGTTTTCAATAGTTATAATAATTTATACATACATTGTGAATTTCATTTTCTAATTTGCACTGGGGATAACTTTAGTATAGATATACCTAGGAAGAGTAATTTTAAAGGTGAACTGACAGGGTTTTGTAACACCCCATGATATTCGGACAGTAGAAAGAATGATTAAAATTAAAACTATGAGTTCATTTCTTTTCATTTTAAAAAATTTACGAAAAGTGTTTTAACAGATTGAAGTTAGCATGTTTTTGGGCCTGTGCAGAGAGGCTAGGAGGGGAAATAGTCTAGTATGAAGAGTTTGTTCCAGCATATGAAGTGGGGAAGCCACCTGTATACGGCCAATAGGGACTGGGTGAACTTTTCCAGTGGCGCCACCTGCGGATCGCTTGTGACAAGAAATGTGGGCTAAGGATTGCATTTGCTATAGGTGTTCACTGTTGCTTTGGAAAGGGTTTGTTTCATAGCTTGGTATTTTTGTGGCTAATTTGCACAAAAAAACATGGGACAACATGTTGTCCCATGTTGTTTTGTGGTGGATTTCAGCCTAAAAAACTGAAATATATAAAGTACATGGTATTTATTCATATCACATACTGCATATCTTTATTTTCCATGTTAAGTGAACCCAGTGCAATACACAAGAGTTGAAATTTATTACTTGGTACCTCTTATATTAATTCATATTTTAAGTGCAAAATAATTTCATATTTTCTGTTCCCATCTCCATTGTGTATAATATTCCTATAAAACGAGAAACCACATTATTGTACACTAACATATTAATAAATCCACCAATCAGTTGTCTTACCAGAAGCAAAAAAAATAATGTTCAGTGTATTTGTACTGACTCGATTGCTGGATGCAGTAAAACAACCATGTTCTACCCATATTTAGTTCAACTATTGGCGGCACTGCCTGAAATCACACCCGGTCCCTTTTATAACATTGCATTGTATCTGTTCATGTGCACATCATGTCTGCGATGATTCATATAGCTTTGCAGTGAAACCTGCTTAACGCAACCGCACGGGATGCAAGGGGATTTGTTAAAGGGTGACCTGACTGAACAATATCATACATTTTTAATCACAACGATAGTTTGGTAATACAAATTATAGTTATTTCTCTACTGTTCTATATTTATTTCACAATTTTTTGAAACATTCCGATATTTTAACTCCATGGATCTATATTTTAACCCAATAGGAATACATATAGGCTAATTTCGTAACCTAAGTCCACATGTGTCAATCATTTTGTCACCTATAGCGAGTCATTTGTGCCAATTGGTGGTTACTATCATCATGTTTCTGGGACACACCATGGCCGTAGGAAGGTATGAAAAATTTAGGGGGGGTCAGCTTTCAGCTAAATGGAATGCAACATAGTTGGAATTAGCCTTCTGCCATGACAAACTATTGACTTGTATGTATTAGCTAGAGTGGATGAAGGTGAAGAGTATTCACGCTCGCATTCCGTGGATGGAACTGAATCGCGCCCGTAGCGCCCCGCCTAGTTTTAGCTGTTATTTGTAGAACCGCTGCTGTGACGTCAGTGCAATGTGAGCATTGTGCTGCTTCTAGGATATCTGCTGTTATTCGTTTCGTTTAGTAAATGTACTTGCAGGAAATATATAACGAATTACAGAAGGACATGCTGTAACAGCTAGCATTATGGCATTTCGTTTTTAATAATGTATGCACCTAGTAAGTAATTTTCAAAAATGGGTCAACTTTTAGTTTCTAAAGTAAGTGCGCAACTTAGTTTCTTGAATTTTGAGCTGATTTTTTTAGATTACTTGCGTTGCAGTATCTTCATGATCGCTCAGCATTTTTTTACTGCAGGTTATTTTGGATAATTAAAAAAAAATGTTTTGTGATTACGTGTTTTTTCCACATATTTTTTGGCTAGGAAATTTTTAGATATTTATAAATTTCAAAAAGGCATTCGATAGCAAAACAAAACAATAGATTGTTACCAAAATAAGACATTGGTTACACTTACGGTTTTTGATACACTTGCTTTTTTGTGAAATTTTGCAGATGCGATAATATGGCACCTATAGAACCGTGGCATACTCTCTCCCTTCATCCACTCTTGGTATTAGTCAGTGTGCCA
>JAVBJR010000950.1:0-2705 GCA_031546965.1 Dysgonomonas sp. | reverse complement strand
GCCCTGGCCCATGCCCTCCCCATTGCCGTTACTTATAACGGCTGTTGAATTTGCTGTCAGCATACCTTTTTCGAATTTAATTTATAACTCGTTAACCATTGCGAATTGGTTAACATACCAAATAGCCATTCTCTATAGTTTATCACTCTGAATCACATAGTATTAAAAAATTTTTATTCAGTTGCCTGTCCCTTTAACGTGGAAACTGCCAGAGCCGGAAACGGGGAATAATGTGCTAATTCACCCGGATTAAGTATGCTTATTAAAATTAGAAAATTGCACTGTTTGCATATGAGTTGAAGATTTTTCTACTTCTGTTGATCTGAAGACCATATATTTTCCACAGATCTTGAACTCTGCTGAATTTTAAGAATGGGCATTGTCAGATCGTCCAAGAATCAGAGATGCAGAGAGTCAGACTGATTGTGTTGAACTGCCTTGACTAGCTGCAAGGAGTTCCTTTTATTGGAAATTAACAATGACTCTAAACAGGTTACAACTGGTTACAACAGATGACAGCTGCTTACAACCGGTTATAACAGGTTACACCTGGTTACAATAGGTTACACAACAACTTATGCGTAACTGCAGCTTTGCATACATAATTAGGTTGTAACATGTCTCGCAACATCACCGGCATGTCTTCCGTTTTTGACCGGTTAACACAAGTAGAACACAGATAATGCAGCAACATTTGATGCAACACATTACTCTGGAACAAGCCGTGACAAAAACTAAGTTTTTTGAGCACTAAGTTTATTTTTTTATACATCGACACTAGCGTAAATTATGAATTTGTGCTTTTAAAGTCCGTTGCCACAAGCGCCGTCACTGCAAACACCATTCACGACAAACGTATATAAACTTACAGTTAGTAAAAATTCTATGCAAAATAATGAACATCTTCCTTGCATAATTGTGCCGCAAATGAAGTCCTTTATTGTGCATAAAATGCTACACAGAAAATATTATGGCTAATTGTTCAGCACTCGCAACAAAAGTTTGTACAGTAATATAGTGGAATCTCCCTATAACGGCACTCCAAATTATCCGTTATTTTGTTCATTATAAGTGTATGCATAGAATGGTTTGTGGAAAGTTTTCTTTCCGCCTTTGACAGGTTAAAAGTAAAACATTTGCGCAAGGATCCCGAGTTCCATCCTTGTCTCACAGATTCTCCATAAAGGGTAAAAGTCTGAGATGATGAATTAATCTAATGAACTTTCCCTTATTATATTTACAAGCTGCCATGAGAAGTTATAATTAACTTATTTTATAAATTTATTATTAATCAGAATCAATTCAATGCTTTTAATATTTAATTAATTTCATTAAAATTTTATATAACAAATATGATGTAAGCATGTTTGACCCTTCTCTTCATACAGTAACCTCTATCAAACGAAAGACTTGAAGGGTAATATACAACAATGCAACCTGTCAGACCAGGAACCGCTAACAAGCCGTGAAAAATAAGTTTTTTGGGTACTAAGTTTATTTATAAATCGACACGAGCGTAAATTATGAATTTGAGTTTTTAAACTCCATTGCCACAAGCGCCGTCACTGCCGCATGGGCTGTGCAGTGAAAACAACCCATGCAGCTACACCCACTTCGGTTTTTGCGAGTGAAATATTCTCGATTCTAAGCCGTAACCTGAGAAAAACTTTTGATAGACGAAAATATAGTGCAAGACTGATTTGTATACCAAATTTCACCTCTCTAGGATGTGTAGAAGTTGTGTAAAAATGAGCTGAAATTTACGTCAAACAAACAAACTCACAAACCCACAAACACCATGCATTCACGACGAACTTATATAAACTTAGTAAAAATGTATGTTAACTTAATTTGTATATAGTAATTTCCAGAAAAGCAACTGCCTGTTCATTTATTTATTGTAAGAGGAATTGCATGTTGCAATTGCACCCGCCCATTACAGCCATTTTTTTAAACTGCAGTGTCCAATATAGTACGTATAGTCCGTTTCACCTCAATCTGATACAACATCGGAATGCTTGTTAAACTTTTCAAATAGTGTTAAATTAGAGATCACTATCAGGTTGAGTTGAAATGTGCTATACATACTCATGTTATAATAATTTTAAGGAGGAAGATGACATTAATCAACAAAGTTAGTTATGGAGCGCATTATAAGGTATAGATTAACAGTAGGTAGAATAATCAATCCCAACTCATACACATTAGTATTTTAATCCAAATAGTTTCGACACTTGCGTGTCGTATGGAATGAAACAATATCCAGCACTTAAAATTTTAAAGGTGAACTGACATGGTTTTATAAGGTACCTTGAAATTTAACCTACACGAAGCAAAACCATAAAATAATCGTCACGCAAAAAAACTTTTTTAAAAAACAAGCTTTTACAAAACCCACTGAAAAACACGTGTAGTGTGGGTGGTTGGTGTTGGGCAACGGTGTGAAATGTTTTGGGCGATTGTGGAAAAATGGCGGGCTGGCTCAGTAGGAAACGGCGTCGGTAGTGTGGGCAGTGCTGTGGGAAGTAACGAATAACAGATGGAGCGGTGGGTGGTTACAGGCAAAGTAACCAATCACCGTTTGAAACAGTAGCGAATCAGGATTGGACAGGTGAGCGGCGTATTTGAAGTAACGAATGACGGTGGGTTCATCCGTGAATGAACCAATCAGAGCTTGCGAGGCTGACAAGCTGACAAACTGACAT
>JAVBJR010000728.1:0-2981 GCA_031546965.1 Dysgonomonas sp. | reverse complement strand
GCACCACACTGCAACCAATGGCATACCGTAATTCAGTATGTATCGATCTGTATCGATACAAGAAGTACTATTTTTTGCCCTGTAGCCCCGCCCTTGCTCCGCCTATTTAGTCTAAGGTTTGGCTGGGACGAACTATAGTGTGATTCAAAACTCTACGAACTTTAATGGGAGGTAAATTCATGATATCGCAATGCTGAAATATTTACTGAAATCAAGAGTTTGTTGTAAGCAATTGATGAATGCCATATGTATACAGCTGATGACTTACTTTGCATTAAAGGTGAAATGTAAAGTGCCCTGAAACTTAATGTACTCGAGGATAAAACAAGAAGAAAGCGAGTGTTGCATTAACAAAATTTATGTTGAAATTAGTAAAACAAAGTTATTGGCACCTAAAAGTTAAAAGTTTGCCAGATATAAGGTCAACAGTGAACCTCCTAACTTAATTATCCCATGGAACTTCAAGTGCCAAGAACTTATTTGTACTATTTTTCCTGTTCAATCTGTTCAATTAACGTTTGATTTTAAATGAAGAGGTAATTTTTGATTGAGTAAATTTTGATGCGGGTTATTGAAATACTATGTTAGAACACAAATTTCTCTAGATCCAGACACAATATTTATATTATTTTGACTATAGTTTCG
Organism: Dysgonomonas sp.; assembly: GCA_031546965.1. Lineage (GTDB taxonomy): Bacteria > Bacteroidota > Bacteroidia > Bacteroidales > Dysgonomonadaceae > Dysgonomonas_A. The sequence continues at coordinate 2,336 of JAVBJR010000728.1, read as the reverse complement.
GTTGATTGTAAAACCGAAGTTTCTTGTAAGGTAAGCTCACTTCTGCTCCAAGAAACCTTGCGTAGAAGTTGACTGTATCAGAATCCAGAAATAAATTCCCTAATATTAATTTATTTGAATCCATGCATTGAGAACTTTAACAATAAGTTCTGTCAATTCTGTCCAATTGTTTTTCCTGATTATGTTTAAACCAGTTTCTATATGTTGAATCTTATTTCCTGTAAGACAGCCACTAAGATTATGGGTAGAACTATATTATTTAAACATGGAACTGTTGACTATATCAGGTGCTGAAACCCAATTTCTGGCCAAAATCTGTTTCCTAAATCAGATGTGTCAATAAAATCCACCTATTTAAAACACAAAGTCCAATCTTCCTGCTGGGACTCTCTAGCTACCAATCATGGTGACTGTATCCGGATGGTGACACTAACCGAGGTGATACTAAACGGTTTGGACTGTTGTGAGATTACATCATGTATAGTGGTGTTAACAGGGTTATTTTTCTGGAATAAGCACCAATGTAAATAGTTCTGTTTGCGCTAATTTTCAGCTTTTTAGACCGCGACACTTCGAGTTTCTTAACGGAGTCTTCGCAAGGTGATGTATTAGCTATTTGCAATGAGGAAAGAGTTTTTCCTCCCAACTGCAACTGCCGTATAGAAGTTTGTTGCATCTAGTCCAATGTTGTCTAAAAGTGTCTAAAAGTAGGATGCATACCTCCTCGGAGAGTAACTCACACCGGCATGTCGGTTTAAAAATAGGGTTAAAAAATGTCCCCCGTGGTTGCATGGAGTGGCTCATCTTGAATTATGATGGTTCACTAAATGTACATCAGAGAACCTTATATTGCATGTTTGGTCCAGAAACAGTTGTGACAACTTCGAGCTTTGATCGGTCAGGAAGAAGGAACTGTCTGAACCGGTGAAGATAACGCGCCAGGATGTTTTGCGCTGCCCCGTAATAACCCAATATTTCGTTTTCACACACACACCAAAAAACAATAATACAAGTAAGAAGAATAAAAAACACATGGAAAAAGCAAGGCAAAAGTTAAGTTATATAGGAGGTTTTTATGAAAGTTTGTTGCCAAGCTTACCGTTTTTGGTAGGATGTGAAATTCAAACATTGCGTGAAGCTATCTAAGGTGTGTTTACTTACATGTAGCTATGTAAAGGTTAATGGGAGTTGTTTTTCTTGTATTTTATTATATTTTATTATATTTTATCTTGTATTGTATTTGCAGAAAAGTTGATTATGGAAGGCCGTGTGGTGCAGCGGGCGGAATGCAGGCCGGCGACCAGCGATGGAAATTACATGAAGCTCAAAAGGTTAGTGGACAGAATCGATGAGCAAGGTTTGTGGTGAATGAAATCTTGATGAAATACATTTACAGAAACGTGTTTCTTTTTACATTGTATAGGCAATCCATCATGCAAGCCAGTCAGCCTGCGCGTGCCGTCAAACAGTTGCACAAAGTTGTCAACGCGTACAAACCGGTGTCCGATCACAAGAACAATGTAGGTTATGTGTGTGTAGCCCTTGGTGTGTGGCTTATTGAAAAAACATTGGAATTATGTTCTAGTTCAACATAAGCAGGTTTATTTGAATGTATGTTTAATATACTAGCAACATTGTGAAAAACACGGCATTATATGAAAAATGGCATTCTCTAGAAAGACCTAGCTTAAACTAGCCTAAATCAATGTAAAATAACTTAAAGGAGCCTAGCTTAAAGGTGAACTGACAGGGTTTTGTAAACACCCCATGATATTTGGACTGTAGAAAGAATGATTAAAATTAAAACTATGAGTTCATTTCTTTTCTTTGTTAAAAATTTATTAAAAGTGTTTTAACAGATTGAAGTTTGTTTGTGTTTGGGCCTGTGCAGAGAGGCTATGAGGGGAAAAAATCTAGTATGGAGAATTTATTCCAGCATATGACATGGAGAAGGCACCTGTATATAGCCAATAGGCATTTAGCATGTTTTGGTGCAAGTGGCATGCCATATTCACTGTCCCGGATGTAAATTTTGACAGTGTGAGGACTTTTGAGGACCTATTTTAGGGTAAATTTGCGAATTTTTATATATAAAAAAACGGAATGGGTGGAAAAATTTGAAAAAAATTGGACATATGCAAATACATGTTGTTAATGCGTAGGAAATTTTTCAGAGAAATTGGTTGCAATAAATTTGGGTCGCCGTATTTACCGCGGAAATACATAGCGCGGACGGTAATGAACGCGGAATTCCGCGTTTGCTCATTCTGCTGTATTCCTGTCGCGCTTGTTCTGTTTCGCGTTTATTCACAATTGGGAAATTGGATACTGGGAAA
>JAVBJR010000722.1:0-6539 GCA_031546965.1 Dysgonomonas sp. | reverse complement strand
TTCAATATGTTTCATAAATAATTTAATCTGTTTCTTATTTCATAAATAATTTCATTTGTTTAATGTTCATTTATTTTGTATTTGTTTGCGTTTAGGCGCTTTTAATTTAATAACGTGGATACAAACGCGATTTAACTATTTAACTATACAGTAATGTGTTTGGAGAATATAAAGAGAGAATATTTCGATTATTCTAGTGTTAAAATAATGTAATCGTAGAATAGTTCTCTCAAAACACCTAGGAAACGTTAAGTTGATTTGGCCTTTAACAGACCTAGCAGACGATTTTTCCGGTGCCCGCTACCACTCGACCGAGCACACTTTCTTAACATGGGGGGTATAGGGAGTGCTCCCTCCATCTAACCCAAAAATCCTTCCAACCTCCTTGACTGGAAGCTGCAGGTGTTCCATACGTGCTGTGAAAAGTGGCGGGAACTTCAAACGCGTCATTTCGTTAACAGGTCACAAATCAGCGAATAATCGGTTGTTTTACATAAATTTTACGTACTACTGTTTGTTATCAAGTACACTTCGATATGGAAGGCAGTTTAGGTGGGGTTGCAAAATCGTGCTAGATCTCCTTTAAGAGTGCTCTAATAAAATCCATGGTGCCAGGACAATTTGAATTCAAGAAGAAGTCACCCATAACAAAATATACCGTATTATTAGCGGTCTGCAGTGAAAATGCTAATATTCTTGATGGGAGATTAATTGGAACAATAAGCATGTAGGTATATAGCTAGTGAGTTTTGGATTTGCGATGACTGCAGTAATTATAGGTAACAAGGGCATGTGTCAGATAATAAAAATCACATTTTTTTAGTACTGGACACTAATTTAAGAAAAGTGCTATTAACCTGAAATTTCATGGTTTATACTAATTTGTGATTACCATTTTTCCTGAGTTTTCTAGTTTTTACAGAGTACATATACATATACATGTACATTAAACTTGATTTTATTGCAAGTTTGTTCTAAATAATGTTCATTAAAATTACATATTATATAATCGTATCAATTTCCCTGAGTTTTGAAGAATTTGAATGTTTCTCTGTGTACTTGTTTTTTTATTACTCTGAGTGTGCATTACAGACAGATTATTATTGTGCTAATAGGTTTTGGGAAATGTCCCTGCACGTTTGTCAAAAATATAAACCATTTTTGGTACTTGAAGTTAGAAAAACCCAAAAAATCCAAACACTGACAGCACCGCAATATTCTCTAGTCTATTCTACACATTTCATGTTATTAGCACTTTATCGAAAATATTGTCCAGTATGGCCTAAATTAAATCGCAAATACATATACCACCAACTATAACTGCATGACTTGCCCTAAACGGCGGCTGCACTGCATTGCATCGAACGAAGTTCTAATTTCGGAATGTCGCACCTTGGTCGAACATATCGTTGAAGAATTGATAGTGCATATGGAACAGTAGTTGCAGATTCCAATTGGAATTCATCAACAATTGGTAAGCACAGCAGTTAGCATTCCAAGATTCAATTGAAGTGTTGAAATTAGTGGGAATATGTAAGTGCTTGATGTCTGATTCAAATATTTAAGTATGCGCCATTTTTGCAAACCACAATTAGCGAACGTTCTACACAAAATTATGTCAATTATTTTCATAAAAAACATTAAACTATACTTATGAAATTGTATCTGCAGATACATGCATTAATCCAAATAACCAGGGGAGTTTTTGGGGAGTTGTTATAACACAGTAAAATAAAATATCACAACTACCTTTGCAAATTTCGAAGATCGTCGCCAACAGAAAAACCGTTGAAAATGGAACGTTTTCCAAATTTATTTGAATTTGAATTTGAAAGAAATCACCATGACAACGTCAATTGCTTTGGGGATATAGAAATCTGGTGCTAGAAGGTGATAAGTATGAATAGCTTTTCTAACTATTATTCATTCCAATACATTTTGTTAATTTTGTTTTTAGTTTTAATTCATAAAATATCGAAAATTAATGCATACCAGACGTACTTTGAACTGAACGAAAATTCGCGGCAACGGGTGCCATTTGTGAAGGCGTACCACGATTGGCGGGTGAATAGGAAGGGCAACGATTGGTCCAATCACGAGTGATCAGGCATTTCTAGCCAATCACACAAAACAGAGGTTTTCCCAGCGAATTTAAATAGCCATATCATAGAGCTTAAAATAAATGTACTAGAATCGACATCAGCCCGCTGAATTGTGACTAGCAAGACGCCATTTTGGTAAGGTCAACTCAATCATTTAATTGCATAGGGCAAACTTATTCCCAACGGGATTAAACATCGATTCGACCTTCGCAGTCATTCTAGGCATATATCAATTACAGCATTCTCATACAACATATATACAAATGAAGGATAAAATACCTTTTATTATTATTTTATTAAATGTGAATAGTATATACATACATTTCAAAAAATACAAAAAATACAAAAAAATCTTCCAAAATATTCAAATACATTTATAAAATATTAAACTATTCCTAAAATGTTCAAAATGTTAACATATTCCCAAAATTGTTAAAATGTTAAAACAAATTTATCCACATTCATACCTGAACCAACAAAATTAAAAATTTCCTAAATATCCCATAATGTTCCAAACATGAAACAAAATTCCATACTGTTCCAAAATGTTCAAGAAACTCCTAGAAAATAATAATAATAATAATAATAATAATAATAATAATAATAATAATAATAATAATAATAATAATAATAATAATAATAGCATAATAATTTTAATATCATTTTCATTTTATTATCAAAATCATTTGCATATGAAATGCATTTTCATTTGCAGTTTAAATGCAATTCAATGCAGGTAAGTGCGCAAGTTGACTTCAACAAGATGGCGCCTTGTGTGTCACCGAACTTCATACTGTGCGTTTCAGGAAAGATTGCGGTCGAGATTGCCCCTCCCTCGACCTGACTACTGGTTTTTGGGGGGGGTTTGGGTATATTTCAGGCTTGCTAATACATGTTCACCTTTACCCAGTGACGTCATGATTCAGAATGCAGCTGCAAGCTTCAAATACCCAAACCCCCCAAAAAGCAGTAGACAGGTCAGGGGGAGGGGCCCTCCCGACCGCAATCATTCGTGAAACGCACAGTATATGCTGTACGGTGCAGAGGTCACTTAATGTCGCCTCTATAGTACATTATACATTATATAGCTTTATGGGCCGGATCGGCCTTCTTTTGTAATTGACCAATTTCAATTGACCTATTTCACCGAAGCTCCGCCCATTGACGAAAGCTGCAAAATGGCGGTTGTCGGTAGGATAGTTAAACATGTGCTTTAGCTTTTACTGAGTTATTTCGCATAAAAATAATTACATTTAATAACTTTGATGGCAACGTTGAGTGGAATCCAGATTTGTCAACTTTAAATATCGGATTTAAAATGTATTGCAGCAACCGACGACCGCCATTTTGCCACTCCGCCCCAGCCAATCGGAGCGTCGTGAAATAGGTCAATTGCCCCGCCATTAGCTGAAAGACATGAAAAATCGTGTCCTTATTGTACTTGGATATGTAGGCAACAGCTAATAACATTGCAGAATTTTCCACATCTTGGCCTCCATATTGGCAGTGGGTGGGGCTTAATGAAATCGGTCAATTGTTCATTGCAAAAACATGTTTTCGCTACCTGCAGTTAATAGGCTCCGCCCACAAAGGCCAAGCGTCAGTTTCAAAATATTTGCCCATTGGTCCGCCATTTTGGTTTATGGGTGGCGATGAACAACAAAAGCTTGTTGGATTATAATATATGTAATAAATACTCCGCTCATGCTCACTAAACGAAATAAATACACTTATACATGCTGAACACCTGACAAATTTGGCTGTTTTTTCATGGAACAGAAAAATCCCATATACTTTACATAGGGGTGAATCTTTGTAACCCTGACCACCTGCATAACTTGAATGTTGACCACATTTTATAGCATGCTGACACACCTTTATAATGTGTTTAAACCTGATAAGTTGACCATCGTATACAGTACTATGGATATACATATAGCATGACAAATAGAAATAAAATATTACATACTACACCTGTCTATGATGGAATGGCAAGAGACAGGAAACATTTTCTACCCTAGACAGTCAGTTGGTCATCAAGCAATGATTTTTCCACCGCAGGCAGGTTTCCACCATTGAGAGATTCTGTCATAGACAGGTTTCACGCTTTGTTAAATAACGTTTAAAACTGTTTCCAAAATGAGAGAAAGTGGGACAACTAATACTGGTGGTTTCCATATGTACATTTCGGATTTTGAATAACTTAAACTTTTTATTTATAAAAAATAAACGCAATATACAGGGTGGTTCAAAAGTCCGCGGAAAACGTTACTAACTTGGAGAGGAAGTGACAGCCAACATAAATAATGACATTTGTCACTTTAACATGGCAGGGGGGCATTCACAGGTTTTGCTGGGCAGTCCGTTTTCAGAGGCAGCAGCAAAACTCGGATCGCGATAATTCATGCAATTCTTCACCAATTTCAAATGTTTTCACCAACGTCCTCAGAATACTGTCGGCTGTATTTTCCTAATTTAAACTATCCACCTAGCGCAAAAATTGGCCGAGTTAGAATCCATTTGATCTTGAATGAACCTTCCAAGGTCATCGATAGCGCCATAAATGAATGTCCCCCTGCCATGTTACAGAGAAAAATATCATTTCTGTTGGCTGTCACTTCCTATCCAAGTTATTAACGATTTCCCCAGGCTTTTGAACCACCCTGTAAAATGATTTTCTGTTGCAGCCGAGTGTTCCGCCTACACTCTCCATTGCTATCTTTGCTATAACCTTACTAAACACAGTTAACAGTTTTCGATTGGAAAGCAGTCTGGTTTCTTGCAATTCCACTGCAGACAAGTTTTACTGCAACAAAGCATAGGTTCGCATAGTTACCAGAATCTTGAACATTTTGTTTCGTGAAATTATTTATTTAAATAAGGAATGAGTACAAATAGTTTACTAAATGTTGCAACATGCTGCAAAGTCATTATCAGTTCTGAGTGATTGCATGTCTTTTAAGGAAATGAATAACAAGTACTTTTTGCTGGGAAGATGGGTGGAAGAAGGGAAGATATATAGTGTAATACAAAACACTAGCATCATTGACCCATGCAAGAAGCACTTGCAAGAGTTGCTTATTGGAACAGTGATTGACGTTGAATGGGAGGACGAAAGTGCTCCATTTGAAGTTCTTGATATATGTACGTCATTCAAATTTGCATTTATGTATATTTGACTTTCAAAGACAATTCCGTATACATATACCATTTAAATAACTGCAGGCGAGAAAAGGCGGAGATTGGATGAGCGGTGTAATGCTTTGTCCGAAAATGCAGCGGAAGAGTCCTTCCTTTCAAAGGGGATTCAGATGGGAAGAGGAATGAGGGAAAAGAGGAAGAAAAGTTACGAGTCGGAAAGTGAAATAGTATGTTCATAATGCAATTTATGTATTTTGCATAATGAGGTATATCCCATATAGTGCCATGTTGTTATTGTAGGTGACACAAAAAAGACACACAAAATGTCATGAGCAATTGAAAGAAAATATTTTGAGTTGTGTTGATAGAAGAAACAAAACACAAAAGTGTAATGAATGCATCCATAAAGAGGAAATCATAAAGATGAAGGATGACGAAATCGAAAACCTGAAATCAAAAATTACCAAACAAGATAAAATGCTAACGAAATGCACAAGTTAGTTACATTTATTTGCCATCATTTTCGTGTTGTTGTCTGAAAGTAACCTACACGCTTTCAATGTAGAACGTGTAGCAAAGTGGAAGAGGAAATTCGAAGAACTGCAAGATAGCTATGCTCAAGATAAGGTATTTGGGGACCGGCATTTAGGAAATACTGTGCTAAATTTGGGAATTAAATTCCAATCTTTATTTTATCCGAAACTGCTATACAGTGGAACCTCACATTACAAGTACATTGTGTTACAAGCATTTCACAAGATGAGCAAAATATTTTCTGAAATTTTGACTCTATATACGAGGCTCATTTCAAAAATAAGGGCCGATTGAGTAGAAATCAAAAACCAATTAACGAAAAAATATGTCTCGGTTGTTTCAAACATATACATCATCGCTTTAAGGTTTAAGGTTTCTGTTAATTGGTATCTGACATTACAAATAGATTTGTATTTTAAACTGAAAATCTGCTTTAAATTTCTAAATAACCATTGTAATAATATACTGCATTAGCCTCCAAGATTGCACAGCAGGCAACTGGGAGATTTGAAAGCATGCTTGCACAACCTCCTCATCCTTTCACTCTCTCACCACAGTGCGATGTTGGAGGCTGAAAAAATAGAATTGTCCCCCCAGAATCCATAATCAGATTTACACTATTTTTTTCCAGACAGTTGATATAGGATCTGGCATGCGAGTCCAGAAATCTCAATTGGCATATATTACAGCGTTCAGAAACACTCCTACAATTTTTGCACGGCAACTGGTTAAACTCGTGTTTCCCATTGATGAACTCGTAAG
>JAVBJR010000523.1:0-13136 GCA_031546965.1 Dysgonomonas sp. | reverse complement strand
GATATTGGGGAAAAACGTGTTCAGTTGTTGTTGGTAATGCGCGTAAGTGCCAAACATCACTGAGACAGAGATGGTTTTTTGGATAAGTGGTGGTAATATGCCACGGTATAGGTACTTGTAGCCTTCTATCCTTAACTGGTGAACTGCTTTTTGAGTGGCCACTCCGTGAAGCATCTGCAAATAAATAGCTCTTGTGAATTATATAATTACATATCCATATACTTTAAAAGTGGTTAATTTCGTGGTGGCTTTATTTTCGCGACATTCGCGCACCTTCAATTTTCCGCGAAAATTTAAGCACCCCAAAAATTTATGCACCACAAAAAATTCCATTTCCTGTTCACAATTTTTTTAGAATTTTTAACCAATTCCACAATCTTTGAAACTACCAATAATCATATCAGCCTTTAATTTAATATTGTTAAAGGCATTAATTATCCATTTAGCATGCAATTCCAATAGAGTAATGGTGAAAAAACTGACGTGATAATGCTGCTATTCCGTGAAAATAAAGTCACCGCTAAAGATCTAAAATTAATTTTCCGCGAAAATTTAGTCGCACGAATTCATAGTCTTATAAAGTATACACAATTTTGTGGCACTTTGTGAACACTAGAATTCATACAAAATATAGAAGAATTGAGAAGAAAAGTAGGCAAAAGTGACTTGCAAAACTTTTATGTAAGTCTTTGTAAAGCTTGATGATGCAGAAAATTGTTTTTCAAAATATATATATATGCAGAAAATTGTTCTTCAAAATATATATTTGTATATATGCAGGAAATTTTTATGATAACTTTGCAGGTCTGTAGAAAATCATTTTATTCAGAAAATCATTTTAAATGCTAAACTATGTACTAGCATTGTGCAGAATATGTTTTTGTAAAATATTAAATCACAAAGTTGTTTGTTACATGCACACAGGGTGTCTACCACATTTAAAATATAAAATTCCACGACTTTTCCAGGATTTCCATGACTATTTTATAAAAAATTTCAAGTCTTAATCAGTGGAATCTCAAGGTACCAGAAAAACTTTCCACCACAGACAGGTTTTCCAACATAGCTAGAGAGCGTTTTAAATCATTTACAAATGGTGGAAAAAAAGTCAAATTTTCAACTACTATAGACAAATGGTTTCCACCATAGACAGGTTTTACTGTACTGTATTATAATTTAGTGCAGATATTATTGCTATGAACACATTGAAAATTTTTAAATATCTATCATTTTTCGATGGTTTTCCACATGACCAATTTCAAATTTTAATTAATGACTTTTCCAGGATTTCAATTTGACCATTTTCAAATTCAACGACTTTTCCAGGAAATCCAGGAATTCCATGACAGCATAGACACCCTGGCACACAGCTATGCAGGATTGTGCAGAATATGTTTTAACAAGAGTGTTTTAACTAATCATTCAATATCACAAAGTTGTTGGTTATTTGCATTAAATTACTATGCACAACTAAGTACTTAGGATTGTGCAGAATATATATTTTCATAAAATATAAATCACAAGTTACTTATTGGTTATTTTTATTAAACTATTACATGCACAACTATACAGGATTGTATAGCATTTGTTTTCATGAAATATTTCTATCAGAAAGCTGAACATTGGTTATTTGCATTAAATTGTTAAAAAATATGCGGAACATTTTCTGCAAAATATTTGGTGCAGAAAAATCACATTTTTCATGGTTAATTAATTATAATGAATATTAATTTCCAAATTACTATACATACAATTGTCTGCATAACATTCCATAATTATTTTCCTGCCAAAATTTAAATTACATTTCAATTAATGATTAATAAATACACTAAACTTTACTGAAATGGTGAATAGAATTCATTATATAGTGAAATTTAATAGCATTTATTTCAAATAATTAGGGTTAATTATCTGTATCTAAACCAATATTTATACTTGTTACATTATAATCTTGTTATTAACTGTTTATCACCTGTCTGAACATGACTTTATTGATCGGAAACGTGACTGTTATGTTGATAAAAGCAGCTCCCCATCCACATACAAATTCTTCAAAATCGGTCAGCGTTTGTTTGGGACTAGATGGACTAATAGCTGGCTGGATATTTGTCACCATGGCCATTGCACTGTTAAAATATACAATAAACAATCCTACACATCATTATAATTGTATAATAATCACATCCTCCCCAGAATTTTGGGCGAATTTCGAAGCAAAGCATGCACAATTTTTAAGCCTATTTCTTTCTATTTATAAATTTATAATTCTTGAAAATAAACGTACCTGAAAGCCAAACGGTTACCTATTTGATATAAACGACGGATATTGTTGTAAAATCGATATTCTGTCAGGTTTTATGCATGTTACTTCGTTGAAATCGACGTGCAGCTGTCTGCTTTAAAAAACATCAGCTGCAAAAGCGAGCGGCCATTTTGGATGGTGACGTCATTCAACCGAAAAATTTTCACAGAAATATTTTTTCCTTCTTCCTTCGTGATAATCCTTAAGAAAAACTACACCTTGCATCACAAATTGCGCATGAAAGTTTGAAATAAAACATATAATTCAATGTGTTACATGTTTAGCTTGTTTTCTATTCATATAATTAAGGTGAAATCTCTCGGAAATTAACTTATCTCGTTGCCAACAGGTGGCGCTGTTTGAATTCCAGGGAAAAAGCAATTATCTCCTGTATGACTCAACACATTTTCAATTCTTTCATACACCAAATTGCATAAACTGTGCCACAATGGTTTGTTTTTCTGTTTTATAGCATGTTGCATATATCATAAGGGGGAAGTTGTGCATGGTGTTGCAGAAAGTTTTGCACAAAGTGTCAAATTTTCAAAACATTTTCTTCAATTCTTTCATAAACCAAATATTGCATAAACTAGCTGTGCCACAAAAGTTTGTTTTTCTCTTTTAACATGTTGCATATATCATAATTAAAGGGGGAAAGTTGTGCAGAAGTTGTGCATGGTGTTGCAGAAAGCTTTGCACAAAGTGTTAAATTTCAAAGATATAATTGCGGTTTTGAACATTATTCTAGTAATATTTACCAAACTACTTTAAATGCTACTGTTTTCTGTGCAACTTATATTAAAACTAGTTTGTATATTATTATTAAAATCACGATTAGTATACATTTGCATTAAATTATCCTGATGTTTATTTTAAGATGATTTCTCTAATATGCATATATATTTATAAATTAATGACAACTCTGAAAAATTAAGGAAATTAACATAGCAGAAAAGTATTATGGAAAGATAAGAATATTAATTAACAGGAAACATTTGAAAACAATGCTCTATGGCATTTTTATTTCACTTATATCATCATCGCTACTATCCCACGAAGTCGCGCTAGCAGCCGAATTCCCAATCGGCGTACTGTTCACTTTATTGCCACCTGAAATTGTTGTCAATTATGTGATTAAAATCACAACTGATAGCTATATTGTACGATATATTGCTGAATAAACCTGTAATTTGTGATGCTGAAGAGGTCCATATACTTGTTCCTGCCGTATTCGAAGAATTGTCATCTTTCGCGTTACCAATTCTGAAAAAAATCAATTTAATTGACACAATTAATAAATTTATTTTACAAACAATATTGAATAAAGAAAGTAGCATATTGTACATCTTAGTGGGTGATGTTGATATTCGGTTCAAAATGTCCTCTAAATCACTACTCTGCGACTCTTCATCGGTGCTTTCGCTTGCGGGCACCATCAGGTTTGTACGCGAAGGTTTTTGCTGTTTTTAAACTTGGAGGTTGAAATTCATTCACAGCTTTATATTACAATCTTTAATGTCTTACTGGTGCAGTGCTGTATAAATTTGTAGAAGGTTTAGTTGTTATGTTGTCCTTGGTATCATTTAAGTGTGATGTTACTGCCAACGGTGGTTTTCCGGATACAGTCGTGATGTTTATCGTAGGTTCAGAAACTTGTGGAGATTCTCTACTGTTGTTTGATCTAATAAAAAGTGTTAAATTTGATTTGAAATGTACATGTAGGATAATTGTTTTAAAATAAATAAATTAATACAATTCCACACACAAATTAATTCAACACAAAGCCTGCTAATTAATATATATTAAGGTTTTTTTCCCTCAATTTGTAAAGATTTAATAATTAAAACACTGTTTGCATTCAATATTCAAACAAAATCATTATTTTAGGAATTTCTTGGAATTAGGCTTAAAAGAAATTAAAGGTGAACTGACAGGGTAAATTTCTTGCAACCGATTTCTCTGAAAATTTTCCTATGCATGAACAACATGTATTTGCATATGTCCAATTCTTTTCTAATTTTTCCCCCGATTCGTTTTTTTTATACAAATTCGCAAATTTACCCTAAAATAGGTCCTCAAGTCCTCATACTGTCAAAATCTACATCCGGGACAGTGCGTATGGCATGCCACTTGCACCAAAACGTGCTAAATGGCTATATACAGGTGGCTTCCCCACTTCATATGCTGGAACAAACTCTCCAAACCATAATTTTTCCCCTCCTAGCCTCTCCGCACAGGCCCAAAAACACACTAACTTCAATCTGCTAAATTACTTTGAATAAATTTTTAAAGAAGAAAATAAATGGACTCATAGTTTTAATTTTAATCATACTTCCTACAGTCCGAATATCATGGGGTGTTACAAAACAATGTCAGTTCACCTTTAACAAAATCTTTAATTGTAATCTGACTTATATGGATTAGATGATTTTGCCCTATAAACAAGTACTATAGAGAAGCCATACATTTAGGCCTTTTCAAATTTAAAATAAGATTTCAATAATATACAATTTTGAAGGTCTACGTGTCAAAAACCATTTTCTGAATGAAATATTGAAGTTATATAATCCCCTGAATTAATCATATAAAGCTTACTGTTATTTTTGTAACATGCTCAACACAGAACTGCACTCATATTGTCTGTTACCTCATAAATTCCACTTCTTTAAATATATTTCCAGTACTTGTGAAATCCATTGTTCTCCCACCGGATGAATGCGCCGTAAATTTTCTTGGAGCAGGAATAGGCCCACCTGTTAATAATATATATAAAATTCCATTGTTGATATATAGAAATAAATAAAACCAAGAGTGGATGATATAAAAATTATCCAAATCTCAACTTCAACTGTAAAAATAAAAATTTTAAATACACTTACCGGAAGGATACGTGTTGTCTAATTTTATTTTCTTATCAAATTTCATTGGAGCCTCTGAAAATGAAGGGAATATCATATTTTAATAAATATTGTGAATGTAATTCCAGATATAATAAATTTCATATCAACTTAATGTACTTGGTAAATGAAAGATTTTTGATCGCGGAGGTGTATAACGGCGCGTCGATAACATGTTGACCATCTTTGTTTGGACCTGTTGCCTGAATGTACTAAACCCAGGGAATTTCTATGAATTCAACAGATAAATATCATGAATTATATGTGCTGGATGGATATATGGCAATTGATGAAGTTCACCTTGCTTAGAAAATATAAATCTCGCTTTTGCAATTCTAGTTTAGAAGTTAGGTCCTCATCTGAAAGTCCTTTATCATTCTGCAAATATTTTAAATATTGTATTATTATTATTGTTATTGTTATTATTATTATTCACATAAAACAACATCTTTTGAATTATATTTGTGGATCTTACTTGATGAACACCAAGGTCACTTAAACGTTCTTGTAGAAGATCAACAACTTCTTCGCGAAGACCACTTATCAACTCTTAATTTCATATTAAATATATATAAAAACAAAGTAACCAATTATAATCCATATATTTCAGACTAAATAACAAACAAATGTAAAACTTTTGAACTATTTTAAACCTTTATCAATTTTAGGAGTGTTTTTCAAGATGCTATTGACGTGTTGAGTCGGAATCATTTTCTTCGACTTTCGCTTCTTCGTCTTCTTCAACTTTTCATTTATTTCCAAAGCAATTGCACTTCTTACTTCATTATTATCTCCATAATTAGTCGTAAGTATTCCAGGCATTTGTGTTTTCCTTTGTTCATGTATTTCTGAAATCTGTTCTTAAACGTCAATACAGTATTTGTTAAAGGTGAACTGACAGGGTTTAATGTAATACCCCATGATATTCGGACTGTAGAAAGAATGATTAAAATTAAAACTATGAGTTCATTTCTTTTCTTTTTTTAAAAATTTATTGAAAGTGTTTTAACAGATAGAAGTTTGTGTGTTTTCGGGCCTGTGCAGAGAGGCTAGGAGTAGAAAAATTCTAGTACGGAGAGTTTGCTCCAGCATATGAAGTGGGGAAGCCACCTGTATATAGCCAATTGGCATTTAGCACGTTTTGGTGCAAGTGGCATGCCATACGCACTGTCTTGGATGTAAATTTTTACAGTATGAGGACTTGAGGACCTATTTGCGAATTTTTATAAAGAAAACGAATTGGTGGAAAAATTAGAAAAAAATTGGACATATGCAAATACATGTTGTTCATGCATAGGAAAGTTTTCAGAGAAATCGGTTGCAATAAATTTACCCTGTCAGTTCACCTTTAACTTACTAACATCTGCAATGTACCTTTTCTTTACGAAGTGACCCATCTGTGACCTGTAATTCACACATTTCACTTATTTTTTCTAAGGTTTTCTAATCTAATCTCTTAGTATATACTGTAAAATGAAATTATGTTTCAATACCGAAATGCCTTTGTCTTTCATTTCCGGCGTAAAAGTTGACGTAGCCGCCGAAGCGCGTGAAACCTTCACGTCCGCAATGGGATTACGTTGAAAAGTATCATAAATCTGAATATAATTCTTATTGGTAATTTACATAAAATACATCCTAATAACAAGTAATCAACGTGTTATATGTTTTACATCATCTAATTTCTGGTAATTTTGGTGCATAAGGTGCGAAAACTTGTGTCCGATCCGCTCTTCCTGCGCTTCGAGTGACAATTGCATCTGTTTCTCAATTCCCTGAAACTTTATAATTAAAACCCTATTTTATTAACTCCATTAAGTATCTAAAAACGATACTGATATCACTATTCTGTCACTAACTTGTTGCTGCAATTGCGTTTGAACCTTTTCCCACGCGTCTTGTTGCCGTTTCAATAATTCCGTGTTTATTTCATCTTCATCTATTAATAATCCAACATTGGACTTTGGTTCTGGAATATATTTGTAGTAACTTCAATGTAATTAATGAAGAATTGACTCATTTTATTGCCATCTTATGTGCCTACCTGACTGCACGTTCAACTGCTGCAAACGTTCTTGGACATTGTGCAGTTCTTTCATCATTACGTTACAAAGTCCATCAAGTTCTTTCTAAGATATACAAAATTTACATCAACATTTATACTGTATTATATGTACTATTTTAGATCAATAACTTAACCTTATTTGCATCAACTTGTTCCAATTTCCAAACATCCATTTCTTTTCGCATTTCCATTTCTCGCTTCGCAATATCTTGTAAATCCTATATAATTAACAAAGTTAATCAACTTATTTTCATGATCATTATATTAATTACTAAGAACTTTACTTGTTTGTTGCATTAAAAAGTCATGCATTAGACCTATATATAAACTGAAAACCACAGTTATATATTATAATTAACTACCAATTTAATCCGTTGAGTCAAGTTATGCCTTTCTTCTGATATTTTACAATCTTTCTTTTCCAATCCTTCCTTCAGTTCTTTTATTTCCTTCATCACCAGATTGATTTCATTAATTTCTGGATCTTTAATTACAGGTTGTTGTTGTTCTTTTAAGTGTAAAGGGATTTCATTGTGCGTGTTTTCAACAGCGGGGTTGTGACGCCGCTGTACGTGCATTTGTAGATAATGATCATTCAGAAATGATTTAAAACAGAACTTGCACTGGAAATAAATAGTAATGTAAATAATTTAAGTATGTAAGCCTTTTAACGCTGAACCGTATTTCATTAAAGGTGAACTGACATGGTTTTTGTAACACCCCATTATATTTGAACTGTAGAAAGAATGATTAAAATTAAAACTATGAGTTCATTTCTTTTCTTTTTTAACAATTTATTGAATGTGTTTTAACAGATTGAAGTTTGTGTGTTTTTGGGCCTGTGTACAGAGGCTAGGAGGGGAAAAATTCTAGTATGGAGAGTTAGTTCCAGTATGTGAAGTGGGGAAGCCACCTGCTTATAGCCAATAAGCATTTAGCATGTTTTGGTACAAAGGTGTGCCATACGCAGTGTCCCGGATGTAAATTTTGACAGTGTGAGGACTTGAGGACCGATTTTAGGATAAATTTGCGAATTTTTATTAAAAAAACGAATCGGTGGAAAAATTAGAAACAAAATGGACATATGCAAATATATGGTGTTCATGCATAGGAAATTTTTCAGAGAAATCGGTTGCATGAATTTTACCCTGTCAGTTCACCTTTAATTGGAGAATATCTGACTTTGTGAACTTCTTTAGACACGTAAACCATTTGAGCCTTATTTCTCTTCTTGCGGCTTGTTTCATCATGTTCAACTTTGGATTTATCCATTTCCTAAAATATATATATAACCCACTTAAAACAGGTCTTAAGAAATAAAGTGGATTATTTTGCAAAGGTAATTTAAATTATTAATGATTTTTAACTGCAAAATATAGTTATACAAACTTCAACGGTATATTTTAGTTTGTCTTCTAAACTTGTCACAGTTTTTGCGAGTTGTTCTTGCGAATACTGAGATGAAAATTATGAAATTAATTAAATCACATCATGAATTAATGTAATGAAAAAAATGAAATAACAATTTAAATAAAAATATAATATATTAAAAAATTGACACAATAAACTTACAAGGAGATATTCAATGATCATCTGCGCCAAACGGAACAGTTTCACAAAATTCTCATCGATATCATGATCCTGAAAATAAAAATAAAAAATATATAATTCTAATAAATTCATCAAATGTAGTCATTTAAATTAAATATTTAATTACTAGTAAAAATGTCATATTTTACTGGAATTTTATTATATGTACAGCTGAAATTATCACTACGTACCATATTTTAATTACCGATTGTTATTTGGAAGATGTTCAACAGGATATTTCAATTAATTAGGAAAATATAATAATAATAATTAATATAAATTTAATTTACCAATTCTGAATTAATGTCACAAAATGTGATGTGAAATATATTATTCTGCAGTGCTTCGAAATCCAATTCACGGGAAATTCTTTGCAAATCAATCGAAGCTGGAAATATACAACAAATTAATTGTTTTATAAACAGTAATTTATATATACTATTATTTCAAAATATAGGCCTATTATTTATATACTGCACCGAGTTTTCTCCAATCGACACGAACTCTTCGATTACTAAAATGAAATCCGTTTGAAAAACTCTCTTTTCCACCTTCTTTTTGAACGGGTGTCGAATTTACGAACGAATATCCCATCGTTAATAACAGTTAAAAGCCCTTTAAAGGGACTGCAAAACTTAGATGTCAATTTCAACGGCGTCGATTTCAAACAACTCCGAAATCACCATGACAACCGTATCAACCGCGCCAATTTCGTATCGATATTATCGATATTCCTCCAGTTCGTCGTCAGGACGTTTCACCACCCGCCATTATGGTGCCAGTTTTCTTTGTTTTCATTTACAATGATCTTTATTTCAATTATAATTCCATCTTTCATATTAATTATTACAATAATACAATGTTAATTCAATACCATATTTTGTTTCTTTATTGGGACTGTTTTAAAATACATAATGCGTAATTTTTCGGTAAAATTTTTAAATTCTAAAACTATTTAAAAATTATTATGTATAGTGCGTCTCAACTCAAGGTTGCAGTAATTCTCTCTTGTTTTCTAGCTTTGTGGGGTAAATCCTTACCCCAAAAAATCATTCCACTATACAAAGTTCATGGAATATACTTAATAAAGATAATTGCTAATAATGTTTTCAAAATTCGACCTACATATTATGTGAAATTCATTCTTTTGGCAATCGTTGACGAGTGCAATCTTGAGTTGAGACGCACTATAATTTCATCCTTCATATTAATACAATAATGCATTTTTAATTCAATACAATATTTTGTTTCTTTACTGGGTTTAAAATACATATGCGTACTTTTTCGGTTAAATTTTTAAATTCTAAAACTATTTACAAATTCTAATTAATAATTAATTATTATACATACATAAGAATAATATTACATTTTGTCACATGACATAAGTTATTTAGAAGTAATAAAATAAAATTAAAAGTCTCCGTCGAGGCGGATTTGAACCACCGACCTATGGATGACAACTTTAACTCTACAGTCCACCGCTCTACCAACTGAGCTATCGACGGATACACAAATATGACCTCAATTGTGATACAACACCTATTTTCCAAGCTAAATTTAAGTTTTGTATTTTTGTTATATTTGCCTGTTCTGTATATATGAGGTTCCAACAGTTGCAGAAAAAAGTATACTGATCATTACAGAGAGTAAACAATTTAGCTTAACTAATAAAAATAAATAAAAATATATGCACACAATTGCAGACATTAATCAATAACAATATTACATAGTTCTAACATCTGTTATTGATATTATAAAACACTGAAATCCTGATTAAATAACCACCATGACTCAATATTAAGTACAAATAAACTTTCTTATAAAAAATGTAGCTTAAACAATGGTTTAAATTTCTATAAAGCATTGTACCTGATGGTCAAAGAAATATTTAATGTTTCTTAGTCTTTTATTTCTGCAAAATATAAGCTTGAAATATATACATATTCAACAAACAATGCGATTAAAGTTGAACTGACACGGTTTTGTAACACCCCATGATATTCGGACTGTAGAAAGAATGATATATTAAAACTAAAACTAAGAGTTCATTTCTTTTCATTTTTAAAAATGTATTAAAAGTGTTTTAACAGATTGAAGTTTGTGTGTTTTTGGGCCTATGAAGAGAGGCTAGGAGGGGAAAAATTCTAGTATGGAGTTTGTTCCAGCATATGAAGTGGGGAAGCCACCTGTATATAGCCAATAGGTATTTAGAACGTTTTATGGGCAAGTGGTGTGCCATACACACTGTCCCGGTTGTAAATTTTGACAGTGTGAGGACTTTTGAGAACCTATTTTAGGGTAAATTTGCGAATTTTTATAATACCAAAAAAACTAATCGGTGGAAAAATTAGAAAAAAAATGGACATATGCAAATACATGTTGATCATGCATATGAAATTTTTCAGAGCAATCGGTTGCAAGAAATTGACCCTGTCAGTTCACCTTTAATAACTTCATTTGCCATGCATGGAAAGTTATAACACATGGATGTTGTATTGCATGTTTTGTACAGCATAACTTACAGTTTTTAAATATAGATTATTAAAAAATAAAAAAAGATAAGAAAAAGGTATCCGTCGAGGCGGATTTGAACCACCGACCTATGGATTACAACTTTAATTCTACAGTCCACCGCTCTACCAACTGAGCTATCGACGGTTACATAAGACAATGTTCTAATTTGCAGGCAGTACCTATATTTAGAACTAGGCTAATTCGTTGTCTTCCCAAAAGTTTACTTTTTGTTAAAGCTACAATGCAGTTCCTGTTCCCATAATAAATCTGAACTGCATGCACAAGTAACAAAACTATACTCTTATAACAATGACACTCTGAACACTAGTAGCTATTGAGTGAAATATTCAAAACTTCCTGTTTTGTTTCTATTTAGAGTCATTCTAATAAAATGCTTCCTGCTCTTCAAATGCTAAAAAATACATGAAATTAAGAGTCATATTTCATTTATAAATACAGAAAGAATATACAGAAAAATTTCACTGTATATAGTGCCATAAACACTAATTAAATTAAAATTGTAATAGTATATACACATACATATAGTCTAGACTTATATCATTATAATTCGATGTGCACATTTTATAAATTTCAAGATCCTCAAGGATGATTTTTTTGTGTTAAATTATTTCCAAAAGCAACTTTATAATTTATTGTAAACCTTGGGATCAAATGAAATCCAGCCAACATGTTTATCTGAATAGCATTTTAATAGCTTATTAATATTGGTCAATACATTTATAAGAAACAAAGAAACAAATAAATTCCAGAAATGACACTAAAATATAAAAAGTGGATTAAATTGAACAGTCTTGTTTATGCACATTTATATTAAGTCTAAACTTTAATTTTATAAATATCAAATAGTATTATTTTTCTATATATTCTTTGGTTTTGATATATATACTGTATATTATAAAATTACCTGTTGCAATTGAATAGTGGAGTTGAGAGTAACACAACATTTTCTACATGAAAATCTAGTTGCACAATTCTTCATTTGAATAACATTCACAACACCTGAATCACATTCTTCCTCACTGCTAAAGTCAATCTTGTAGCTGTTTTTCTTACAATAATCTAAATTCCTAGCCATATTTTGCTTGTGTTTACTTCCTGCGAGGTTACACAAATGTATATTCATCCACTGTAATTAGCTGAACTTTCTTACACTATTCAAATGATCACATTTACATGTGACTACCTATATGTACATACCTGAAAGATGAGTTAGTAATTGTTGAGATGAATTAAGTGTCTTTTCACAGGTGACACACTTAAAAATGTTTTTACCATCAATTGGTTTAATAATTTCCCCTGTAACAATAAATTTTATTTTTAGATTTGGAAACGAAAAAGAGAGCCATTAAATAAATTTAAAGGTGAACTGACAGGGTAAATTTCTTGCAACCGATTTCTCTTAAAATATTCCTATGCATGAACAACATGTATTTGCATACGTCCAATTTTTTTCTTTTTTTTTCCACCGATTCGTTTTTTTTTAATATAAAAATTCGCAAATTTAACCTAAAATAGGTCCTCAAGTCCTCACATTGTCAAAATTTACATCCGGGACAGTTCGTATGGCAAACCTTTGCACCAAAACTTGCTAAATGCCTATTGACTATATATATATATATACAGGTGGCTTCCCCACTTCATATGCTGGAACAAACTCTCCATACTTGAATTTTCCCCCTCCTAGCCTCTCTGCACAGGCCCAAAAACACACTAACTTCAATCTGTTAAAAAACCCTTTCAATAAATA
>JAVBJR010000571.1:0-2966 GCA_031546965.1 Dysgonomonas sp. | reverse complement strand
ACAAAATCGGTCATCAGTGATTTTAGCATATTCTTTTTCAAATCATGTGTTAAAAAGTTGTATATTTGACTTGTAATTCGAATTTTCCTTATGGGGAAAAAGAAAATACGTCGAGTTATCGAGGAATTCGAGTTATAAAGTTCAAGTTATCAAAAATAAATAACATGGGAGGAATAGGACGTTTTGTGGGTGAAAACTTTTTTGTTCGTCATATCGAAAATTCGAGTAATCGAAGCTCGAGTTATCGAGGTTTGACTGTATTTTGTTGAACCCATCTCTCGCTACCAAGAGCCTGACATCTTTTATGAATGGCTCCCTAATGATTTAATCAGTGATTATGTCATTATCTTATGGTCTACTCTTGGTAACGGTATGTATGCTTAGTTGATCGACATTCGCATACTGTTTTTCAAGGTTAGAGTATAATACCCTAGCTGCAACAAAATATATTTGCTCCTCCAAATTTAAGGCCTGTCTCGCTGCAAATGTGGTATTATGGTACGAATTACAAAAAGTGATGCCTGTTTGATTCCAAATTGTCATGGTCGATTTGTAACTTGCCTGGAACATATACACTCTGCCATGAGTTTTTATCCCCGCCCTTGCAGTTAGCCGAATGTTTGAACTGCAGTATAGTTGATGTCGTCGTTCTGCATTCAAATAATCTTTGTGACAATACTGTAGTTAAACTCGGTTTATATTGGGGAACTCCGCTAGGAAACTGGTTTATTGTCGCATCTTCTGTGGCGTTTTATTTCGTTATTTACACAGTTTGACACGATAAAAGCATAGTTTACTGCTTTCCGCTTTCAAGTCGCCATCGTGATTTCAGAAAACGTCGAACTCGTGCTTGATTTACCAAAATGTTTTTTTTCCTTGCCTAGAGGATACTGGCAAGATTTAAGAGTTCCTCTTTGGTTTTAGTATGTGTTAAAAATTCCTGGATAGGATGCGAGAGAGGGTGTAAAGAAGCCAGTGATGGTCTCCTCCTCATCTTAGCTGCCATCTTAAGGTTCTTTCTTTGGCTCTTCTCCGAGCCATCTAAATAGCAAACTGCTCTTAAATATATCGTCCAGAATCCGAGGAATTTTCTCCATCGACTTCGAGTAAAAAATATTTCTACACTATTCGATAAACAGTTTTGCAACAACTTTATTTCCCTAGGGATGAAGTTTTGATGGGATTGATGCTGCATATATTTCACGGGTGATGTCTAATCGGACTTGCGCATTTGTGTATGTTTTTGCTTCTTAAAAGATTATTTGCGAAGATCGGAGAAAATCGATGCCCACTCTGATTCAGAGAGGTAAAATGTTACCGATTCGAGTCGGTTTTTGCGACTTTCGAGTAAACGTATGTTCTATACGTGTTTTTGTTTGCGAAATGACCTTTTAATTTAATTTGAATTTAGACCCGAAGCGTTATCATAAAGTAAGTCCTTACTGTCGCTTATTGTTGTGAAAAATTTTTAGGTAGGGGATGATTTTTATTACCAGAATCACTGGCAATTTAACAGGGAAAATTGTTAGACAATTCGAGGATTATCATTCGCAACTCATTGAATTTTTAAAGCACAGTAATAAATAAACAAAGAAAACAAATGCAAATTGAAAACACTGACTGCTTGGAAAGATGTCCCTCTGCATGTATGTGTAGTTCAGTCAAAAATTGTGGTTTCCCTTTACATCAAATGTGGAAGGAAAACTGAAGTTAAATTTGATGGTGATTTTTGAGGGAAAAGACTGCAGAAATCTACAATTAAATCGAACAAATTTTAGATTATTATATTGCATTTGATAAACTGTGGTATATACGTGTTTTTCTGTAAATGCATTAATTGCCAAATTTGCGCATTTGGCATTTCAATTTTCAGTTCTTATTTATATCCCAATGGAGACAAACGTATTTATACAAGATTTAGTTTTTATGATTTACAGTACTTTGCATACTCCTCCGCGCCATAATATTAGAATAAATTTGTTTTGCAGATGATAATTGATTTTATTGTCAAATTATACAAGTACACAGATATTACAGTTTATAGGATATCTATACATAGAAATAAACTACACATTCTGAGGATTTACAACACTGTAAAATTTAACTCTGTTAATGCGCAGCAACAAATCCACAACTAACTGGCTTTCTAATCGCAATTTCAATTTGTCATGCCATGGCCCGCAAACTCTCCAGACCTTAATCCTATGTGGGGAATAGCCAAAAGAAATCTCAAAAGTGACAAACTACTGTGTGTTTCGGGATTAAAATCACAATTGCAGTCAATTTGTTCAGATATACCACCTATATGTGAATGTAAAAAAAACTTGTTCACTCAATGCTGCGCAGAATTTGAGAGGTGATTGATGTAAAAGGAGGTCCTACTAAGTATTGACGATAGTTAATAGACATTTAATAATACATTTTGCAGGAATACATGTTTAAAGTGTAGTAACCTACATGTTTGTTTATATTTCGCGTTATTGTTTGGGATTTCTCAAGTTGCTGATTTCATTATTCTAATAATTTGTCACACAATTTCAATTATTCTAATATTTTGTCTTTATGAAATCTGTGCATTAACAGAGTTGAATTTTACGAGTGTTGTGCATACAAAAGAAATCTTCAGAATGTGTAGTTTATTTCTCTGTATATAGATATCCTCGCTGTGATATCTGTGTATACTTGTATAATTTGACAATAGAATCAACTTTCATCGCATAATTTTTTTTTCCTTACGCTGATACGTCATTATGTCATGGCGAAATAAAAATTGTTGCACAGTTTTCATTTCCTACACTCAACAAATATTCATTTGTATTTCTAAAGATTACCCAGAGTATATCTACTCTTTATGTTAATTACAAATCTTCATTAGAGACTAAGATGTTTACAATAAAGCGTTCAGCTTTCTCCATCAAGTTATATTAGTCGAGTTTAAATTAAAAATGCAATGTTATAGGTTATTG
>JAVBJR010001130.1:0-3574 GCA_031546965.1 Dysgonomonas sp. | reverse complement strand
TAGGATAAAAATATTCCGGAAATACAGCGTTGTATTAACTGGCCCCTAAGCAAGTCGACAAACTATTCTCCGTTTGAATTACTTTATGGTTATGTGCCAAGTAATCAAGGTGATTTTCCACGTGAATTGCTTCTGGCTGAGGCTGGGTATGCCGACCCATCTGATTTACTGAAGAATGCAAGGGACAATATCCAGATGATGCAAGAAACCCAACGGAAGTACTACAATCAAAACATTGTGCTCCATATAAGTATTTAGTTGGAGATGTTGTGGTTGTGAGATGGATGGCCGAGCATACTGGAACTAGTACTAAGGCACAAGCCAAGTATCGTGGACCTTTAGTTATCACTGCTGTATTGCCTGCAGATACTTATCGTGTCACTGACTTGCGTACTCAAGGTCAAGGGTGGCTTCGAAGACAAGGTTACCGAACAACTGCCCATGTTTCTCAATTGAAACTCTTCAAGCTGATTGATCAAGATGAATTGAGCGATGATCCAGACCTAGATGAAGGTGACACAGAAGAACCGGATGTTGCTGAACTTTCGCAGGTGACTGCCTCTACTGATGCCACGGTTATTCTACCTCAAGACACCAAGTCTGATGTGGATGTTTCAGTCCATGGTCTTGATGAAGACTCTCCGGAAGTTCTTGTTAAACCGTTAAAACGTGCTTGCAAAATTACCAAAATATTTAAGTGATTACGTGTTGGATTGAGATTTTATTGTTAATCGTATTGTTGTTTCGGACTAATGATGTTGACCGATATTGTCGATCTCGTTTTGCGGTGATGGTTTGATTGGTTATTGTGTTTTCGAGGCGAGGACGCCTATTGTGTTAGAATGGCCGAATGTAATCCTTTAGTTGAAGCGCCATTGTTAGTTCTATAGTTAAGACTTTAGCTGGAGCGCTTTAGCTTGAGTGTAAGGAGTTCTTTAATTAGCTGGCAATCTGGTATCACTCTGGTATCAGCTGTTGAACATTGAAGTTGTATGTTCCTGTTGTTTATTAAATTAGTTCCTTGTTCCTTCGGATGTTTTGAGTCCTCCAAAGGGAGAAGTAAGCTTTCAACAGTTTACACGTGAATAGTAGAGAAGTGGGTCAAAAGGATAAGATGATGTTGGCGAGGTATTGGACTGGAGGAGAAGTAGGGGCGGCACAGTACTGGAAAGGAAAGGATGAGCGAATGTGTAGAGTATGCAGAGAGCACGAGGAGACATTGCAATATGTGATGGAGCAATGTGGAGCGATGAAGGATAGTTTGAAAAATAAGATGGGTGAGGTATTGAGCGAAGATGGAGGGGAGAGATGGAGATTGAGGGAGATAGACAAGGAGAAGAGAAGTAAATATAAGGAGTAAAGGAAGGAGGAGAGGAAGGAGATAAGGAATGAAAAACATAGACACCATCTTGAGTAGGAAAGGGAGAGGGAGGGTGTGCACACATAAAATCGTGGTTGAGTAACGTTGTCATTAGTTTGTAATTTGTAATTAATTATTTATTATCAGGTAGTTATTTATTTATTAGTTATGTATTCATTCTTTATTTATTATTATGGATTTATGTAGAAGATTGTTGAGCGACTAAGAATAAGTCAAAATAAGATTGGTGTAACTCTCTTTCAATGCCTGTAAAGGTAAGAAATAAACAATCTACACCTCTAATACAAGCACACCTTTTCAGAGGGATCGGAAAATAGAAACGCATGCGCTTCAATTAAAGGTTTTACGGTATGCAACTAGGCATTACACAATTGACAAGTACTGTATAAGGTCACTCAATACAATTTCCCCCAGGGAAATAAAATGGTCTCCAAAACCATCACACAAATCAGTCGGCTATACATTACCTGATATTGCGAGGGGGATTATTTGGGTGGGGAAAACTATTTTGATTTCGAAGTTCAAGAATAAACTGCCCAAGACCAAATAATTTCCTCAATCAACTAATACCACACTTTATAGTACTTAAAATTCATAGCGAAGTGTAACAGGTATATATTACATGAGTTTAGGGAAAATGTTTTGAGCACAATTAGTTCAGAGATTGTGACTATACTTCATCTCGAGATACCTTGGCAAAGAAAAAGCCGTGTCTTTGAAAACGGAGGCTACTCTCCGTTTGTTGTTTACAAAACAAGGGTGGAGCTCCAAGTGGAAGCGACCGCCATTGGCTAGTATATCAAGCGAGTGAAAAAGTTACACACCTCCATTTTCAAAGCCACACCTTTTTTTGCCAAGATACCTCGCTTTTCAAACATTGACCTTCATTGAAAGCCAACGGATTGAGGGGGAGCCTCGTTACCACCAGATTTGGATTAGCCACGCCCATTTGCACCTAGGAACCAGCTCGCGTTTCTGCCGATCGCTTTTGAAACATTGACCTTCATTAAAGGCCAGCGGTAAGGGGTCGGAGCCTCTTGACCACTGGATTCAGATTCGGCACGCCCACTGACACCTAGGAACCAGCTAGAGTTGCCGGGTGTGTGAAATGGGGATAGAGTCTTTGCAGTATGTGTTAGAGAAATGTGTTGGGAGGGGGTGGAAACATGTTAAGATTTGTTAAGGGAGGACGGGCAGGGTATCAGTGGGTTAAAAAGGCTGGACAGAGAAAACTGAAGAGGGCAAAAGTGGTGTGACTATCAGTGAAAGTAGAAGAGGCACTCAGAAGAGGAGTGATATTGAAGAGGATCATAGAGTGATAGTGTAAATGACAGTGCTGGGATGAAGGAGCAATGGAGAGGAGAGAGACAGTGATCAAATTAACAGTTTCCTGTTTGGTATAGGAGGGTGGAGTGGTGTGTGAACATGTTATATGTATTTTTATTGAGTTAAACTCCCCTTTCATAACCTGAGAACTGTCAAAGAAATAAAATAAATCAATACAATCCTCTAATATGATAATTAGTAACATGGTGCTCAGAAGGAGTACACGATTTGTTAAAGCATGGGGTTGAAAACGTCGACTACAAAAATGCTAACAATTGTGATGAGTTTTTCATTAATGCTAAAATAATGTACGTGTACATAGAGATCTACCTATACTCTATAATGAATCATTGAAATATGCAGGGTAAGTTATTGAAGTACGCCCCTTTATTTTGAACAGGCTTGGATAAAAAATTATATATTGATTTCGTGAAGTATCCGGAAACCCAATGTTTCCTGACCTTGGCGAGTTTTTCAAGGCCATAGAATTTGTATCTTTGCAACCGTCAGCGTTAGGACCTGAGTGAAAATTACAAAGTTAAAAGAACACCATGTATTTAGCATAAGTACCAAGTTTTGTCAATTTTTAAACATTCTACAAATTAATATGCATTTTTGAATTTATGACTGGCAGCACATGGTAAATAAATACCAACTCATGCAGGTAATAAGTCCAGTGAAAAGGATGAATCTATTATGAATGCATGTTCATTGCTAATTGATAAGTTAAAGGAGAACTGTCACCATTTCCTTACATACCCTAAAAATCTCATAAAACGTGAAAAACATTGTGAAAAACATATTGGTGAAGTCAGATTTCAATTATAAAATGAAAAAAAAGTTATCAGCAATCTAAGCACAATTTTG
>JAVBJR010000481.1:0-2769 GCA_031546965.1 Dysgonomonas sp. | reverse complement strand
ACATATTTTTACCATTTTGTTGCCCAGTCCACCCCCAGTAGTGACACCAGGAGCGGCTTGCACCCACCCCTTGCCACGCCCATCCATCTGCACATAACACCTAATAAAATTGCAACAATGCCACCAAGTAGCATATTGCATACAGCAAGGAAAAAATGGGATCGCAGCACACAGAGAATGTGAGAACGTGGAAAGTTTTAATTGGGTACCCTGTTCAATCCCAGTCCGATCGAACATATAAAACACCTGATTCAGCCTAGACTAGCATTCAACATCCAATAATGAATTTGATGATAACAATAGCATTCATGTGATTCTTAGCACTCTACGAGTGTAATGGCACTCGACACTACAGAGACCTGTCAATAAGACAAGGTAATTAAATCTGTTATAGGATACAATCCCAGCAAAAAAGATGTGAAAATTAAGTGAGATATTGTGAAAACTATGTTCACTTGTTATCAGTGTGCAAAAGTATATTGAAAACATGTTAATGCAATAGTATAACATTTCCAATCACTTATAAATGCTGAGCACTGTCATCATTCCACCTGATCCTGACCTACAGACTGATGAAGAATTTGACAATGACATATTGTCTGATTTTGAAATGCCTTATGATGTACCTGGCACAATTGAAATACATCATAATGATGAACATTCTGAAGACCCAATTGATGAACCAAAGCGTAAAAAAACCCAAACAAAACAAAACAAAACAAAAAACAGATTCATAACTAAGAGGTAAAATTATAAAAGTTTCTTACGTTTTACTGTCAGTTTTTATCTAAAAACTTGCAAAATCATGTATGAAATTGCTTTATCGTTGTAACGGCAGCAGAACAACACAACTTACAGCGCAACGTATTGTGTCGCAATATTGGCAATACCGTTAACTCTTAAATCTTGCGCAACGATTTCTCTCATGCAAAAAGATAGTTGCACATCGCATCGAGCGTAAATTTTGAGATCATATCTTCGCAAATATGCGGATAAATAGCATGTTTTGAAGTTATGAGAACAAAATCGAAGTTGGATTGCAACTAATGTTTAATGGATTAGTCATTTTTGGCGTGATTTGCGAGAATACGGCACAAAAGAAAATTCGAAGCGGGTGTAATTTCAACTAGTACTAAAAGTACTACAATCACGCAAAACTGGCAACAGCATTGGGCAGCTCATACAAAATTTATTTACGATGCCATTTACGACATTCCTTTATTTTCTCGTTTTTTGCGTATACGGACGAGACAATTTAAACGAGATCGTTTTTAATTATTTAGTTTTTTTTGTTAACATATCTAATTTATATTACATGTATTTCTGCAGGCAACGGAGTATGCGTATCATCGTTTCTATGGGTATCCGGCAGCCCGTGATATAGATTTGGAAGAGGGGCACCATGAAGATGATGAACCCCTTCCACAACCACCACCACACACCTTAACATGGCATTTAATATAAAGCAAGCAAAGGAAAGCCCCCATTGAAACCACTAGAAAGTATCAACGTTGCCGCTGTTATTGGTATGTTGTGATGTCTAATGGAATATGCCATGGAGATCACAAGTATGGCGAGTTTGTTTGTGACTGGAAATGTATCAAGAAGATTAAAGTCGGTATTAAATAAAATCTGGCTGCATGTGCATTGCATATTTACAGGTACCCAGACAACATTTGCAGATGAAGAAAGCACAATGAATTCCAGTTACATAACATCAATTAACCAATATGATGTATTATTTTATAATATTACAGTAATCGACAAAATAAAATGTTTCACATTTCTGCATTTATTATTATCAACATGGAATGAATGTATCATCACTTGCACATTAAAGTAATGACTCTTGGTTGGGTTTCACAAAATAAAACGACATTTGTTGCCAATATGTTTGACCATAATGCCTCGTTTAGTTGTGGCATCAACTTTTCCACTCCGAGTTCATGAAATTATGGACCAAATTTTCAAAGTTGTGTTGACTGAATCAGGATGTGATGGTAGTTAGAGCTTGCATGGGCGCTGATAAACTAAACAGTGCATACAAACAACAGTACTTTGAAATATGGATCAAACTTCGAGCAGGAACAAGTCATCATTGCTCTATGCAAAATGTTAAATTCCAACGGAAACTCTTGTTGGAAGATGGTGAGGCCCCCATAAGTATCATTCGGGCCGATATGCCACAAAAACCAGGTGAAAAATACCACATGAATTACCACATGATCGTAGATCTGAAT
The DNA here is from genome assembly GCA_031546965.1 of Dysgonomonas sp. GTDB lineage: Bacteria > Bacteroidota > Bacteroidia > Bacteroidales > Dysgonomonadaceae > Dysgonomonas_A. The sequence continues at coordinate 529 of JAVBJR010000481.1, read as the reverse complement.
GGTCTCTTAGGAAACAGCCCATGATAACAATCATAAAATATGATGAACTGCACATGGCAAGGGCTCTCATTGTCATCATAGATAATGTGCAGTAAATAAAGAATATACAACTATTCCTCATTAAATTTAATGACCTAGGCCACTCCTACTTTTCAAACTTTTCGGACAACCTTTTAGATTCTGGACATGAACACAAAAAGCACGTACTGAAACTTTATAATTTGAAGATGACTGGGCAAAACTAAACGTAATGGAAGCCATTGAAATTGATAGGGTTCTGCAGGATACCCCCCCCGGGTTTGGTGTTAAACAATAAACCAGGCTCTCACTCTGGATGTGTTGTTTAATGGCTGGGTAGGAATTACTTCCACTCCTCCTTATCTTGCTATTACTCCACACTTACGTTTTCTTTCCTCAATGTAGTTCTGTGTATACCAAAATTTGATCTGCTGTTTCTTATGAAGTTTTAACTGTTACCACCAAATCTCCAAGATCCCCGCTACACACCCTTCTACTTAACATTGCTTAT
>JAVBJR010000441.1:0-2849 GCA_031546965.1 Dysgonomonas sp. | reverse complement strand
ATCCTTTAAAAAACACTAATTTCAAAGGTCTGAAGCTTAATGAACCTTTCGCATGCGCCGAAGTAGCGGTCGAACGAGCAGGGCGGTAGGCGGTCGGGAGCGGTTTCGTATAGGCGTCGGCTTTGGCGTCGCGACTCGCTTGGTAAAATCGCGTTTTAGCCGAGTTTTATCGTAGGCAAACGTGCCAATTTTGCGACTAAAAGCTTTCTGGTAGTGTGAATCACACTCGGTGTAAGTATGGGTTAAATCTGAAATGTATTTCTTTTGAAATCGTGAAAATTCGTACCAAATCGTCTGCTGGAAACGCGAATAATCCATTGGAACGCACTGTAATCGCGAATTTTCTGTCTACAAACAGACAATCTCTTCCGAATTTTCACGATTTCAAAATGAATACACTACGGATTTAACCCATATTTACACAGAGTGTGATAAGCACTACAGGAAAGCTTTTAGTCGCAAAATTGGCACGTTTGCCAACCCTAAAACAAGTTTTTAACCCGATTTTACCGATCGAGTTGCGACGCCCAAGCCGATTCCTACATGAAACCGCTCCCGACCGCCTACCGCACCGCTCGTTCGACCGCTACTTCGGCACATGCGCAGTGAACTTTCAATAAGGTCCATTGGTATTTTGTTACAAGCAAATTAGAAGAGGAACACCGAAATCAATAAACGAAATTATGTAGAGTGTTACAAATGATACATTTTCCAGGATTAAGAGCAAATGAATTCCAGGATTTCAAGGATTTCCAGTATCAGTACAGTTCTTTACACCAAAGATGACACTCCAATCTTCCTAACCTCCCCCTACTTAGGCGAGATGACTGGAAAGGACGGTGGTGCTGAGAACTTGCAGACACACAGGTGCAATTGACACTGAACTAAGTAACCCTGTCCTTTCCAGTTGGCTCGCCTAATTAGGAGGAGGCCAGGAGGATTTGAGTGCCAACTCTGGTGTAAAGGACTGTAGACACCCTAAAGTTTAAGTCTCATGGTTTAGGAAGTTATATTTCATCAATGTAACCTCTCAAAATGCACTCGGCCTCTATAAACACTGCTATCTCCGTACTACGCTAACATTCCACTGCATCCTATATATACAGGGTGATTCACGACTGCGGTGCAGTGCTATAACTATGTAATTTCGTAATAATTTCCCAAAACAAGTATGGCAACATGATCTACGATTCGTGGGACACATGCTCATCTGGGTTCCCATGGCTTTCGAACGTTCCATTATGGTTAACGAAAATCTAGAATGCTTAATATGCAAGATAGAAGGGTAGCGTAAATGTAAGAAATGGACTAGACATCCAGCAAATACCAAATCTGTTAACGGAAACCAAATCTGACAAAGCTATCCAGAGTTATTGGCGTTTGAAATTTTCGGCGTTGCCTTGTGGTTGGCTGGCCAACAATGCTCCCTCACAGCACTGCTGGGAAAACAACAGTACAGGCGCCACAAACAATGAAAGTGTTTAAAGATAAATTTTCATTAAATGCCTGTGCAAACAACAAAAGAATAAGAACCCATGAATACAGATGGTAATTAACATGCCCGATCACCTCACAAACGAAACTACAATGCGCAATATTTGAATGCAAGTGTTCAAAGTGCTGGCCATCCGCAGAAATACACATCTGAATGCCGGCATGATGAAAAGGGTCTGGACAGATTTGATATCACCAGCTCAGATGGGTATTGATGTGGATGGCCAGCACTTTGAACACTTGCATTAAAATATAGTGCAGGGTACTTTCGTTTGTGAGGTGATCGAGCATGTTAATTACCATCTGTATTCATGGGTTCATATTCTATTGTCGTTTGCACATGTATTTAGTGCAAATTTATCATTAAACACTTTCATTGTTAGTGGCACCTGTACTGTTGTTTTCCCAGCAGTGATGTGAGGGAGCATTGCGGGCCAGTCAACCACAAGGCAACGCCGGAAATTACAAATGTCAATAACTCTGGATATCTCTGTCAGAATTGGTTTCCGTTAACAGATTTGATATTTGCTGGATGTCTAGTCCTTTTCTTACATTTACACTACTCTTCTATATTGCTTATTAAGCATTCTAGATTTTCTAAAACCATAATGGAACGTTCGAAAGTCATGGGAACACAGATGAACATGTGTCCCACCAATCGTAGATCATGTTGCCATACTTGTTTAGTCAAATTATTACAAAATTACATAGTTATTAGCAATGCACCGCAGTCATGAATAACCCTGTACAGTCGAACCCGCATAAGTGCACTCCGCTTAACTGCACAAACCGCATACATGCACAAAATTTGAAAGCCTTGAATATTTTTACTATGTTTTCAATGTTAACTAAACCCGCCTAACTGCATCCCGCATAAGTGCAACAACCGCATAACTGCACACGTTTTGGACCATTTACCACCGGATAAGTGCAATTTCACTGAAGTCCAATTGACGCGTTTAAGAATTATGAACTGCGCAGCGCAGAACAATACGCCCCCTGGCCGCCAGGTTGGGACTTTATGGTCGCAAATCCCGTACGAAATTGTCGATAACTCGTGCAGTTTCAAATTCGCGAGTCCGAGTTTTTCATGTGAGTTCCGTATCTGGCAATGTTAGATCGGACGTGCGATTCTGAAACCGAATCGCAATTTTGGATCGGTTTTGCGACCATAAACGCGGCCTTAGAGCAGCAGGGACCGTGCAGCTTAGCGGCTGAGACACCGTAAAACGACGATCCCGCGTTAAATAAGCGTTTAATCAAAAACTTACCGTCAACCGAAAATGTTCCGCAAGGCAAAATACATCTTCCGACATACTTTTCGGTATTCTCGGAAACTTAGTTTCCGTTTGGTT
>JAVBJR010000326.1:0-4222 GCA_031546965.1 Dysgonomonas sp. | reverse complement strand
TAGTGTTTGGCACCAAAATGGCCGCCATTCGTTTTGCGTTTGTACTTTCTATATAGCCAACAGTTTATTGTTTCTGTGTTAGCCATTGCTTATTTATGTTCATTACACAAGAGAACACTTATTAAGCCACTTTTTTGCGTTTGTTTTGTTCAATGGAAGTTACTAAAAGGTGAAATTTGCACGCAGGGATTGGTGTTTGGCACCAAAATGGCCGCCATTCTTCGTTTTGTATTTCTTCTTTCTGTTTAGCAAACAGTTGATTGTTTCTGGTTTAGCCATTGCTTATTTATGTTCATTCCGCAATTTTTCAGCCGTTTTTTGCGTTTAATTTGTTCAATGGAAGTTACTGAAAGGTGATGTTTGCACGCAGGGATTAGTGTTTGGCACCAAAATGGCAGCTATCCTTCGTTTTGCGTTTCGTCTTTCTATTTAGCGAACAGTTTACTGCTTCTGTTTAATTCTACGCTCATTTTTGTTCATAAACCAACAGGAAATGATAAAATGGGTTACAATTACGCGTTTATTGTGGTTTGTCAGTTGGATTAGGTCATTAGGAGGTTTGGAATAAGCGTAATGACCGGTATCCATCGTAATTCAGCTCTTTACCGCAACGCGGCGCCACCACGAATCGAACGCGGTTGCCTCTGTTTAAAAATCAATCCGCTTGGCGTCGCTGCAATCGATCCGCGCCATTTCTTCGAAAACGTCGATTCAGCTTCGTAAATCGTTGCCAACCATCTCAAACCGTCTCATAATCAAGGTAAGAGTTTAAATTACGTCGCTAATTAGTTTAAAGAGGTTAAATATTAGCGGAGACGAAAGTTTTGAACGCAAATGCAACCGCTACTCGATAGGCCTAAACTTTTCGTCGTATTTCGGTGAAAAACAAGGTACTGTCTCGTCGTTTATTAGTGTTTTCCTCGTTGTGGAGGCTGTAAAGAGCAAAATGACACTTGGATTGGATAGAATGGGGTGTTTATTGAGCGTGGATTGATGTTTTGGCGTTGGAAGAAAAGGACACGTGAGGTTGCGGTAGCGGTAGTTGTTAGTGCTGTAATGAGTAATGACGCTTTGGCTTCGGTCGTCACGTTTTATAAATTCAAAGTGTGTGAGCATTAATTTTCATTTGGATGCTGCATTATTTCTAAATATTTTGCAGCAAAATTTAGAATAACAATTAAGGGAACGTCCATATATTACATCACGCTGAAATATGCAATTTTCTCTTCCCCCTCCCCCCCTTGTCACGCTTTATCACAAAACTGCGAACCCCCCCTCCCCCCCATCTGTCACGTCACACTTTTACATACGCATGCTTAAAATTTATACTTGTCTCAACCGCCATAATTTATAATTTAACTGCAGCTGATTTGAAAATATTGTAGATCATTCTTTAAGGCGGAATCACACGCGTCGAACGGCGAAGAGCTGTCTAGAACTAGAGTATTTTGGGTTTGTGAACATGGTGTTCGTTAAATGTGTGCTGTTGAGGGCCAGAAAGTGCAATAAGCACCAGTAAATTTGTCTCAATAGTTCAAAAAACGCTCTTTAATTTGAGCTTATGTTGGTTTTTGTGCGTTTCACAGAAACCTTGAAAAAATACCCAAATATTATCGATTTCAATGCAATTTTTTAACGGTACGCAACATGCCGTAAATTTTATAGACAACGTAATATAAATCTCTAATTATATGAATATTCCACATATTATTCCGCACAGCAATGTTTTTACGGATTTTTGATATCTTTAATAGTTTTTAAGTTACGAACAAAAACTCCGTTTCCCTAAGTTTCAACAAAAGTGATTTTTCACTCATTACTCAAAAACTATATAGAAATAAAAAATTCGTAAAAACCATGCTATGCGGAATATAAATATGTAGAATATTCATATAATTAGAGATTTATAATACGTTGCCTGGAAAAGTTATGGGGTGTTGCGTACCATTACAAAATTGCACTAAAATTGGTAATATTTGAGAATTTTTTGCGAGGTTTCTATGAAACGCACAGAAACCAACGAGCTCAAATTAAAGAGCATCCTTTGAACTATGAAGTCAAATTTAATGGTGTTTATCTGGCCTTAAATGGCACCCATTTTACGCATAACATGTTCACAAAGCCAAAATACTCTCAATCTAGTCAGCTATCCACCGGTCGACGTGTGATTCCGCCTTAATAACTGTCACGATCAATTTATAATGGCTAAAACCGGGCTAAAATTACCTCAACTACAAACACAATTACCCACCATTTTGACAGTGTTTCCAGAATTCTGTTATTTAGTTTGAAAAATCTACTGCATCTAAAAGCACTCCAACCTAATTCTCTTCCTAGTATACTTCCCCAAATTTTGGGTTAGTTGTGATGTCACAGATCTAGTCCTACCCCCTCCCTCCCTTGTCACACTTCGTCACACAAACGCGAACCCCCCCCCCCCTCCCCCTAAAAGCGTGATGTAATATATGGACGTTCCCTTAATTATCAGTTAATCTGTGATTTGGAATTGGAACACCACAACATCTTATAGATTAGGAATACACTATTTACCCCTGCAGCAGGAAGAGCAATTTGTTCAGGCGTTTGCAGGTCTTGGATCAGACCGTTTTCCAGTATAGGACCGCCAATAATTCCAGTTGAGTGCTGGCTGCTGTCAATTATCAGGGAATTTGTTTCATGGATCTGTTGAGGAAATGCTGACATTGTCGTGCTCCATGTGTCATTTGTTAATAATATGGATTGAGCCAGTGCTGATTGAAATAAAATAATTTACCTTATGTAAAGATACTCATTTTAATATGTTGATTTACCTTTTGTGGGACTTTGCGGGTTTGGCAGTCCAGTCATCGGTGTAAGTGTTATTCCTCTCAGTGTTGACTCGTTTCTTGGCAACTCTGGTTCCTAGATGAAATGTTGAGTGAATAGTTAATATAATATTTCACACAGATAGAAATGTGCTTCCATATACAATTTCATTAGGTATCAGCTCTTATATGCATGCTCAATTTTATAAATATTTTTCCCAATATTCACAGCAATCAAAATTTGAAATATCACACTATTTGCTGCCGAAGTAAACACACTAGCATCAAAACAGCTGACACCAAATTGGGCTACAAGCAGAATCGGTATCAGACTAAAATAGCCACACCAAAACTACTGCAACAAACGGGGCCAATCCCAATTTGCATGCGTGTTTCTATCATAATGTTTTTTTTACCTGGTTTTGTATTGGGGAAGATATCGAAATATGTTGCCGATTCAGAATCATTGCAGATCTTGTGCCGTATGGTAGGTCTATGCATGCATTGTCCATGTAAGTTGTCCGTGGTCTTGGAATCGGTTTGTCGTCGGTTTCTGTCCAGGGACTATGGTGAGCATCGCCTCCATGCATGGGAATTTCCAAATTGGGACTTCCCAGATAACGGTTCATATCATAATCCACATTTGTTCTGGGATTTGTAACCCTGTTATTCCCATATTTCGAGATAACCATTGTCCCAACCTCCATGCCCACTCTTCCAACTCTCCGGTTGAATGCGTTGTCCACGTAGGTTCTTTTGGGTAGCTACACCATGAAATAAATAGAAAACAGATCTCATATTTGATTACAATGTCAAAAGCTGAAAATGAAAATGTTTTTTTGCACATTACATGTATGCAAACTCGATTATTATACTCTCTGTTAACGTAACAACTCACATATTATGACTATCAGAATTTTAAAGGTAGTCAGAACTCGCAATAACAGCCCAGTTTAATGGTCAGAATTAGCCTATTGTAGTGTATTCGCTACCGCAAATAGAAGGTTCTAGATATTTCTAACAGGAAGGGCTCACAAATGTATTTTAGGAACAAGGGTTGCTACTGTAGGGCCGCAGAGAGATCGAAGACGGTCGCCTGGGGCGGTAGCGAAGGCAGAGGGGAGGAATAGTCCAAATGAAGGGGTGATGGTGTTTGGCTTGAACCTTGGAGCCAGAAAACTCCCTGTCAGTGGATGACGTCATATGAATGACGTTCCATATTTCAGTGTTGTCAGGTCTATGGAAATGAAGTACACTTTCAAGTTTCATAGAATAAAGCACGGTGTAGTATTAGGTCAGGTGGTCCAACTCCCCTATCGCCGCTCAGTACGAAACTGGTCGAAAGTACTGAGCGCTGCCGACGGCCGCCACCAGGTGGCGAGTCATATTCATGGGGTTGCTGATGTCACGTATTTACA
>JAVBJR010000025.1:0-4517 GCA_031546965.1 Dysgonomonas sp. | reverse complement strand
TAGGAATGTGATGTTGCCATTAGCAACAGTATTTGTGATGTCACACATTGTCCAGCATTTGATTGGGCTAGGTGCATGCTGGACAATATGTGACATCACAAATACTGTTGCTAATGGCAACATCACATTCCTACAGGAAAGCTTGCTCATGGAAACGGCCTCTATGTTAGAACCTCAAGGGACAGGGAAAACTTCCTACAATAGACAGGTTTTCCAGCATACAGCGGTTACTTTTAGACATTTAACACGCAGTGTAGGGTCCCTAAAAAGCAACATTTTCCACCATATACAGTTTTCAGTGTATTGATATCAATTTCCAAGGTGTTGGCACAAATGATTGACAAATTCCCCTGAATTTTTATCTAAAATAATTATTCAATGGTTTCCCATAACCAATTTCAATTACATTTCCAGGATTTCAATGACCATTTTTAAATTCCACGACTTTTCCAGGCAATCCAGGAATTCCATGACAGTAGTCACTGTCCTAGTAGCAAAATGCAAAACAGTTGGGGGACTATTTCCTGTACTGCATTTTACAACACGTAATTAGATTTGCATTGGTATTACTTTGAGTTGCACCATTACTATAATTACAATCAAAATTCACAGTATTATTATTAACGTAACAAACCTAATGTATCGGGTGCCGTAGGCGCAATGTGGCCCCACTTAAGCGTAGCTTCCAAAATGTCAAGACGATCCTCAATTCCACTGTATCTGTAGATGTCATCCACATTTTGACCCGAGCAACCCAAGAAGCGAACTCCTCCTATTCTGGCATCGTACGGGTTGGTCACGCTGCGGAACGTATTGTGGGATCTGGCCAACGGGAACATGGACCGGTGAAACGGCTGCTGAGGTAACAGGTGGTTGCTGGGGTCATGTTCCCCCGGCATCAAGTCCACCTCCATATTGCCCTGTTTAACAAGATATTGTACCAATACTATAATTCAAATTATTCAATTATCACTGTATCTTAAAGGTGAACTGACACGGTTTTGTAACACCCAATGATATTTGGACTGTAGAAAGAATGATTAAAATTAAAACTATGAGTTAATTTCATTTCTTTTTTAAAAACTTATTGAAAGTGTTTTAACAGGTTGAAGTTTGTGTGTTTTTGGGCCTGTGCAGAGAGGCAAGGAGGGGAAAAATTATAGTATGGAGAGTGTGTTCCAGCATATGAAGTGGGGAAGCCACCTGTATATAGCCAATAGGTATTAGCACGTTTTGGTGCAAGTGGCATGCCATACTCACTGTCCCGGATGTAAATTTTGACAGTGTGAGGACTTGAGGACCTATTTTAGGGTAAATTTACGAATTTTTATATAAAAAAAACTAAGCGGTGGAAAAATTAGAAAAAAATTGGACATATGCAAATACATGTTGTTCATGCATAGGAAATTTTTCAGAGAAATCGGTTGCAAGAAATTTACCCTGTCAGTTCACCTTTAAGAGTACCGCCAACTCACGCTGAGTTGCGCCAGGAAACTGTCCAGTGTGCGAACCGCATCCACAGAACCCAACTCTTTGCTTTTCACCTTTAAATTTTCCTTTTGAATCTATATACATATAAAAATACATTTAATGCCGTTTCCAAATACGATGGATGATATACCACGGTAGATGCCGGTTCACCTCCGACGCAACTCTTCCGGCGTGGACATCCGATCCGACGGATCCCCCGGCAACGATAACTCTAACAATGCTGGCAGATTTCTGGCAATCTCCTAATAGGCCAATCAGAGTGTCTACCAACAGTTGCAGACCGAGAAGAACTTGCGCGTTGCTACCCAACCCGAAACCCGATACGAGAACCACAAATCTAAATCGAAAGATAAAAATACGGACATCATCAAGATTTACTACTGTTTACGTTTTACTTTCTGGACTCAAACTTTATCCAGAAATTCCTGAATTTCGTGAAATGATAGGAAATAATAATAATAATAATAATCCTGTAATTCTTCATTTAAAAGACCATTTTCCTATATAACTTCCTTGAATATTAAAGCTACACAGAACAGAAAGATACACATTTCATATCCAGTGAAACCTGCGAACTTGACCACCCTTACATGCAGACCACCTGACACAGTTAATAGTTTTTAATGGAACCGAAAAGTCCTGGGGCATAGAGTTTACATAGGGGTGACCCTCTTCGAAATCCAGGGTTCCCACCCAATTTCTGAAGTTCATTTCCCAGACAACTTTTCAGTAATTTCCCTGACATTTTACATGAAAATTAATACAATATTAGGCCACAATAATAGTATACATTTTCATGCTCTGAACAAGCTTCATAATGCATTGCTATTCAAATAATACATAAACAAAACAAATCCAATGTTATACAATTTCTTTGTGGGTGTAATACAAGAAAAATGTAAACATTTTACATTTTAAAATAAATGTAGAAAGTCATTATAAGTCATTTCCCTGATATTAGCAACATTTTGCACTATTTCCCTGACACTTTTTGATTTCCATGACTTTCCCTGACTTTCCAGAAAGTGGGAACCCTGAAATCTGACCACGCGCGAACCTTGAACGTTTACCACATTTTTTAGTACTACGCTGCCATACCTTTATAATGTGTTTAAACCTGAAAAGTTGACCAATGTATAAGAAATATGAAAAACAAAATAGAACTTGACAATTTCCTGTCCTGTAATTTGACACCATGATAAGATAGATAAGGAATAAATAACCCCTAGGCAAGAGTTTCTTTGCAATTCCTGGTCATAAGGGTATATTATGACGTCATCGGCCATCATGTTGGCTGCCGAAATTTCCCCGGATTGGCGCTTATTAACCCGGCACTGTACTACTGTATCATTTTAATTCTTGCTGCAATTGACCTTTTTCACTCAGCCACGCCCACCGCAATTTAGCTCCACCTTCTGTCTTACGAGAGCACAAAATCCAAGATGGAGGTCGACTTGGCAATGACTGAATCCCCACGGTGGCAGCCTTATGAAAACAAATGGGCCTCAAGCAATTGAAAGGGCTAACAGTCCTTACAAAATCCAAACAGCCCAATGGTCCTTACTTAATCGATAGGGCTTAATGGTCTTTACTTAATCCAAAGGGCTTAATGGTCCTTACTTAAATTAAAGGGTCCAACAGTCCCTACTTAATCCATAATCCAAAGCGCCCCATGGTCCTTTTTTAATAAACTTGGGACCCAAAAACCTAGTTTTTTATTTTCACGGCTTGTTATGACATCACACATCCTATGAGCTTTCCCCCAGACACATGAAAACAGGCAACCAATAGAAAGGCTGGGAAATAGGACAGTTGTACGTGTGAAAATATTGCATACTAGTAGTACAGTGCCCTACATTAATTTTCTATGCATTTTTAAATATGTTGACCACCTGTTAAAGTTGACCGGATTTTTTTGGAACCGAGAGTGGTCAACAAAACAAGCTTCACTGTATTATAAAGAAGGATGTATGGAGTGTAATAAGTGTAAATGAGGATTACGGTATACCTGTCTTCGGAGGGTGTTGCCAAAGGAGGTTGAATGCCCGGCTGAAGGAACAAAGTGTCCTTCACTAAGAATTTGCCTCCATCTTGCTCTTCACCGAGAACAGCCACTACTACACCTATTTCAATATGACAGTTTGTATAAGTAAACCGGTTCATCGATCAACAGCCACACGCAAAAAATGACCGGATCAGTGATAGTACCGGTGACAACAGATTGCTTTTCAATATCTCCAAGGAGAATAATCCTTTGAAGTTCATCTTCTAAGATGAGGACATCGTCACTCGAGATGAAACGCCCTCCAACAGGTTGCGGTGCCAGGTAATGCTGCAAAAACATAAGCAACATATAGCTGTTTATTACTGTTCAAATCAATAGTGGTTATGCAAGATTTACAGAGCATATTCCAAACAGGTTAAACTAGTTTTTTGTTTTGCAACCATTTTCCGAAACAATTTGAATTTATTACAATCAAATTCAGGGTGTCTACTATTAACTTTCGCATCAAAATTCCAGTTTATTTCCAGGATTTCAAGTATCAGTAGACACCCTGGAATTACATACTGTATACTTATATTTATTTCCCTTGTGTTTTTACTTTATGAAGTTTGGAAAAAATTTTGGCAAATTCCCCGATTTTTTTCTACAGAATTATTAATTAAAATATATTAATTGATTCACAGTGTTTTCCAGGTTTCCATGAGTGGTATGAAAGCTGTATGATTTTTATATTAAAGGTGAACTGAACAGGTTTTGCAACATACCCTGAAAAAATTTAGGGTGCCCAGCGATGATCAAAAATAAATTTCCCTGTCTTTTCCCTGTCCAAAGTATTGGACATTGCAGGTAATTTTCTGGCTAAATACGCATGCATTAAGTTGCACATAACTTAAAGTATAAATAATTACACAGAAATGTTGTCCAGACTGCAGCAATTACACTCATTTTACTGTATTCACGTATTGTTTATTTAAAACAAGTAATACAATTAAAGATAGCACAGAATCATATGAAAGCTTTA
>JAVBJR010000976.1:0-2642 GCA_031546965.1 Dysgonomonas sp. | reverse complement strand
CAAAATAACTGGAATCCGGAGACGTCAAAATAAAGGTATGCATCTGTACTGTGCAACACAATTTATTTCGCATGTCGTAATCCTTTCGTTTATTTTATAACGATTTTAAACGGCGAGTGAAAATGATTGCTTACAGCGCCGTCTACGTGCGGATCATTGAAGCAGGATCCGCGTTTCCCTCACCCTTAATGAATATAGTGATGGTTTCGTTTGTCAATGTTTATTATACATCCCGTGCAATAAATATACGTGAATGTGTCCTGTACTACTTTTTCAATCATTATCACGTACCTTTTTCTAGGGATTGTATATAGCATAATGCAATCGGTCATTAAATTATATCATATACACCAAGGAGGGAGACTCGGTCGAACTGCGTGTACGAATGTGTGGTCACAAAGCTCTGCCGCCCTGACGTCACAAGCGCGCAGTTTGACCAATGAAAATTCAGCTTTTCCTCCCCTCACCCCCCCCCCCTGGAAATGGACTCTGTCTGTATTCATGCTGTATCGGACGCGTATCGAGACATTGAAAGTTTTTTTATAATTTACAACACACCTTCAGCAATTTGGTATGTACACTAATGTATCAATATTATAATCAAGCATCTCTCTGTGGCATTAGTTTATTGTTATTACTGACAATTGTTTAGATTTTGATGTTTATGTGCGATGTATAACGTCCGAACGATCAAACTTTCCGACTTTACCATTATTTAATAAATCTTGGATCGTAGTAATAGATTTAAATTTAATTCTAACGTATCAAAATTATATTCAGGAGGACACCAACCTTTTTTTTGTATCCAACGGGCTGTTTAATCCTTTCAAAATGCTCTCCGAACTTTGCCCTTGAACGAGTGAATGAAGCGGCGCATTCAAGATGGAGGATGTCGCACACATTCACCCAACGCAAAGCACACGGTCTCCCTTCCATAACCCCACCCCTTTGTATTCCTTGTATTTACTCTACGTCACACGAAGTGTAGCTACCATTTGCAAATAAGGGAATATGTAATTATGGGTGCAATCCGTGAAGTATTTTTTTTAGAAATCGTCTGCTTAAAATCCGAAAATTCTGGTCTGATTGTTATGATTACTTGTGGTATTCGTATTAAGTTTCAGAAAGTTCAAAGAAAGTACCAATGGCATATTCAGAATTTTTCTATCTTTAACCAAAAGCTGTGACCACCTTGCAAAATGTTATGAAACATCCTGTAGTGTGTTTTGAAACAAGTGGTCCATTAATATCCATTACTCCCCACAGCTTCTCTGGAACAGCAGTCATTGTATGCCCCCCAAAAAAAACATTATTATATGGCTTAATTTACTTGTGTCTTAACATACAATGTGTTGTATTTTCCAAAGGACCTATCCAGGAACTCTATTAAATAATTTAGAGAGCCCCAATTTTAATATAATTCCTATTGCCATGCATAAATGCATAAATCAACATTTTTGCAAGTATTGTCCTAACAGAGATGTGTCTAAAATATACCATTATTCCACTGTTTCAAAACACACACTATTGTAATGGTTACTTCTAAGAGGGTGGGTTTAAATAAAAAAACGAGTGAGGAGGGCCATTCATAAAACACTATATCATATATGGATGTTGTTGGAACATATCATACAAAGATATTACTTTTTACATTCTAAATTAATGAAGTGTTTCAGGGATATTATTTAAGATATGTAATCCAATGGGTTGTAACTATAGTATGGATTGCACTAAACAGCGTCAAAGCCACCCAGACTTGTAAAAAGGTTTTCAGAAATGATACAGTAACAAAAAGGCTGTGTAAGCTTGTCACGCTTACAATACACGGGGGTCATTTATCTTGTTTCATCGCCACAACATGTATAACTGCATGATATGGACAACATTTGATGCTTCCGTGACTTAAATGTTTGCGCATACATATGGTGTGTGACATTCATCATATATTGTGTCTTGGTGGTATACTCCTTCGTGAAGCTGTTCCAGTTGGGTAGTACCATGGCTATATCAACTATAAAGCAGACTAAATGCCTTACTAGGTTGCTTGTCAAAAACTAAAACACATGCTATTCATATAGATAATCAAGGGATATGCTTTTACCATTCCAACAACACACGTGCAACCCAATCCATTTATCTACAACCTGGACTGGAAATCTAGAACTGTTTCAACAATTTAAGATGGTGATCCCATGAACATATTGCCAAATAATTTTGATGTACGGAACCCGAAGTGAGTGGAGCGAAAACAACACTAACACTTGTTGGTCTATATAGAGGACAAGTGCTTTGCAGCTGTGAAATGAGTTGCATTTTGAATGGTTCAAGCAAAGTATTCAATATTCCACACCTACGTAGACCACCAGTCCATGCTTGTTTAACTTTCGTGCCTGTCACTTGGGGCTCTAGGAGTCATTCACCTTTCGAGCAGCAATTGCTTTGACAATTGCTTTGACCGGAGTTGTACAAGTGTTCAGTAAAAGTTTCCCTTTGTAAACTATTATACCGTATTTACTCCTTTAAACCCCGGGTCTCCAATGAACCCCCGTCTCTATTAAACCCCCGGTTGTTCAGGTATGTAATGGATATAAACCCCGGGTCTCTAATAAACCCCGGGTCTCCGATAAACCCCGGGTTTTGCT
>JAVBJR010000045.1:0-3372 GCA_031546965.1 Dysgonomonas sp. | reverse complement strand
ACAATTTTTATTTAATCTTTTCTTTCTGATATCCAATACTACCATGCCATTGCAACATGTTATTTGCATTTCAAATGCATACAGAATACTTTGACATATCATGCAAGTTTTTATTATTGTTATTAAACAACCTAGCAATATTCAGCTCTCATTACTTTTTGTTTATATTTCATTAAAAAATATTTACAGGTCTGAATTTGAAATACACATAAAACACTTATGCACCATGCTCATTAGTTTGCCATTTATTACCTAATAAAAACAGTTTCAATTTTTTGAAAAGCCATAACTTACTATCTTTTCCCATGCTGAATGAAACTTCAGACCACATGTCATCCACTACTTTTTGCCGGTACGCCTGTTGTGATCTGTCCCAGATGGCTGGTCTTTTCTCTATTTCGGAGATTAATTTTTCTTTCTCATCACATATTTTTCGCTTTTCTATCTCTTTCATCCTCTTTGCTGCCTCTCGTCTTTCCTTCATCATCAACTTGGCATTGGTTGCCGCCATTTTTCAAATTGTTGCAAATTGCCGTTTTCCTGCTTTCAGCGAGCTGAAATACCTACCGACTGTAGACACGGTCCAAGCTTCCGGTTTTAGTTACATGCCCTGCTAATCCGCTCCCCACGAGGGGTCGTAAACAGTCCAGCTGGAGCTGCTTTCGTTGACCTGCTTTTAGTAAACGCTTTTAGCAAACGCTTTAGGCGCGCTCAAAGTCGAAAAATCTGGCTATCATAATTGCACCCTTACCCTTTCTAAATATGTGTAATAAAGTAACAGAATCTTACAGGTTCGTATACAATGAGCAGTGCATCGGAAATGAATTCTGTCTATTCATCTGCAACAGTAAGAAAATATATTACTTTTCTGTTGGGTTTTAAATTTTAAGGGCGATAATTACGCCGTTTGAGTGGATGGTGTGCTTCGAGTTCAAGAAAGTCGACAAACTTTGGAATTTCTTGTAGCCACAACGATGGAAAAAAACATCTTGTATAAAATATATGAAAAAGTAAGGACTTCGCTTTCTTTAATCGCATTTATTTCGTTTATTTACAATGTGTTGCTTTAATATTACCAATTTTATACCATAACCAATTTTTCCATTTAGCCCCGCCCACCATGGTCATGTGGTTGCCGATGCTCTACCTTAAGAGTCTTAGATAAAGAAAGAACATGCAAACAATAGATGTAAATGAGAAAAGAAGATAGAGGTAATATGCAAGACATAGACACGTCAAATTATAGTGGGTAGGATGGGAGGAGGACGTGCGCACATTGAGATAAGGAAAGTTTGCTATGTTAAAGGTTAACTGACAGGGTAAATTTCTTGAACCCGATTTCTCTGAAAAATTTCCTATGAATCAACAACATGTATTTTCATATGTCCATTTTTTTCCTATTTTTTTTTCTCACTGATTCGTTTTTTTTAAATAAAAATTCGCAAATTCACCCAAAATAAGTCCTCAAAGTCCTCACACTGTCAAAATTTACATCCGGGACAGTGCGAATGACATGCCACTTGCACCAAAACATGCGAAATGCCTATTGGCTATATACAGGCGGCTTCGATCCCCACTTCGTATGCCGGAACAAACTCTTCATACTAGAATTTTCCCCCTACCCGCCCCGCGGCACAGGCCCATAAACATGCTAAATTCAATCCGCTAAAACGCTTTTAATACCGTAAATGCTCGATTAGAGCCCCGGGGCTGTAATTTTTTTAATGACCTTGCAACCAGGGCAATAATCAAATACAGGGCTTTAATCGCGACAAGGCTGTATTTACTGTGTGCCATTTTGCATGTCATAGGGTAAATAAAATGCAGGAAACGAATGATTTGTTAAGCAAATACATTTTCAAACTCAAACATTATCAAGAGTGACATTATTAAAGGTTCTTTATTTCAAGCAAAAATGTTTGCAACCACTACAACGGTATAGTATTTACCAAAACAATTAATAAAAGTTGTGCATGGTTGTCAATGACAATGATTTAATGAAAAGATGTCGTTACCCGCCTTATGTTGTGGAGACATGCTTCAATTATTCCCAAGGTCATTGCAGGATACTATGAAAACGGTCAAATTTCAGTTCGTAGTTCGACCCGACTTGAGCCTGCAATGTTGAAACCCGGGCTCAAATCGAGACAGGGCTGTAATTCAAATTTCGGGGATCCTCCCAGGGCCAGATGATGGCTAAATTACATGTCCTGGGGCTTGAATGCATACGTCACTGGCGACCATTGCACGCAATTTCTTGCAGGGGAAGTGTTGCATGAGCCAATCTTGTCTCTCCAAGGTCCTTGGTCTCTCTAACCTCCTTGCTCTCTAATGACCTTGGCCGTGCATCACCTATAAATCAAACAAATCGCTAAAAAGATCACACAAATCGCTGAAAAATCACGCAAATCCCATAAATCATACACATCTTTCCGAATAAATGCACAAATCACAAATTTTAACCAATAATAAGCTATTGTTTTAGTGTACAAACAGTGAATTAAAATAGAGGCAAAAACTTCCAAGCTATATACCCTAACCCTGTTAGAAAAAACCTCCATGTGGTGTGGTTATGAAACATGGTGTGTACGTGTGGTGTTTTATGGTGATTTGTGGTGGGGAATGTTTTGGAGTCCACCACAAAACACCACACACACCATGTTTCATAACACACCATGCACATGGAGGTTTTTTCCAATAGGGAACACAAAAATAATGCCATTTGTATGTGCCATAAAACTGCTGTTTTGCACAATTTTATGAATGAAAAGTACCGTTTTATGGCACAAACCTTAAAAAATTGGGGTATTTTTTGTTAGGTAGCTATGAAAATGTAAAAAAAATATGTGTTCAATTCCTCTGTGTAGGAAAATAAGAATTCTTATTGCCAGCTATAGCTAGGTGACCGATGCAAATACTGTATAGTATTGAGGAACATTTTATGTAAATGTATTAATACAGTGATATTTTTCATAGTTGTATGTGTACTGTTTTTACAGTATGTAATATTTGTTTATAAATGTTGTGGAACAAATAACATAAAGTAATAACACTGAATGTATCGATGTGAAGATCTAGGTTTATTAGATCAAGTATGAGGCCCTGGTCATGCAAGCAAGGTATGCTGGTCGAGACCTGTGTTCTATACAGCGTGGATATAAAGTCCTATACAGCCATTTTTAGTGTGCAAATGGGACCAGATATTCGAATTCCGCTAATGGGAGCAAATATGAAGTGGCCATGGCGCTTTCGAATGGCACCCGAATTCTTGACCTTTCCTTGAAGGTCATTGCGGCTCTAACTTTTAAACCGCTCTAGTTATAGACAAATTTACAATTACAAAGTGAAAGAGCATATTTAATTCATAACAAA
>JAVBJR010000708.1:0-7547 GCA_031546965.1 Dysgonomonas sp. | reverse complement strand
CCTTTCTTCATCAAATTATTCAAGGGGTTCAATATCTCTGCTATTCCTGGCAGAAACCTCATGCAGAAATTTATGGAACCCAGAAAACTTCTTAACTGCTTTACATTCACTGGTATTGGCAATTTTCGTATGGCTTCAATTCGTTGTCGCGTCAACTGCACACCATCTTTACTAAGTCTGTGTCCAAGATACACCACATCATTTTGAAGGAAATAGCATTTCTCTCTCCCCAATCTCATTCCTCGCATTTCCATCTTGGTTAAGACGCTATCCACAACCTCCAAATGCTCCTCGTCATTCTTTCCTGTCATAACAGTGTCATCCATTAAATTAGCTACATTTTTCATCTGGCCCAAAATACTATCCATGCAACGCTGTCCTATTGCAGGAGCTGAAGCGATCCCTTCAAAAGCCGTGTTACTTTGAACAATCCCAAGTGTGTATTAATTGTGCACACCTGTGATTCTTCATCCATTTCTATTTGTCTATAGAATTGCTTTGCGTCTACTTTAGTAAACTTCTTCCCTGCACCCAGTTTTACATAGGCTTCATCAGGTGTTGACACCGGGTACCGTTCAATCATCAGCTGCGGATTCACTGTAACTCCAAAATCAGCACATATTCTGATATCTCCATTTGGTTTCTCCACAGTCACAATTGGTGTCGCCCATTCCGCACTTTCTACTGGCACCAGCACACCTAATTTTTGTAACCTTTCCAACTCTCGACCTATCTTTTCTCTTCTTGCAAAGGGAACTGGTCTCGGCTTGCAAAACTTGGGTACAGCATCAGGCTTCAATTTCAATTTTGCCTGAAACCCCGTAATACATCCTAAATCACTTTCGAAGAGTTTCTTATGTCGCCTCAGAATTCCCACAATGGTTTTTCTTTCTACTGTTGCATCCCCACGTTGAGCCACTTCGAACGTAAACAATTGTTTCCAATTCACCTTAAACTTCTGCAGGAATGAACACCCTAACAATGGTGGACCTCCCTGTCTAATGACATACAATTCATGA
Source organism: Dysgonomonas sp. (assembly GCA_031546965.1). GTDB lineage: Bacteria > Bacteroidota > Bacteroidia > Bacteroidales > Dysgonomonadaceae > Dysgonomonas_A. Next base: position 6,528 of record JAVBJR010000708.1, on the reverse strand, counting down.
CTACTCCTCTGTCCTTCATACTCAATGTCTACCTCCACCTTCCCCAAAGGTTCTACAATATTCCCCACGTATGGCTTTAACCTCGTCTTGGTTCCTTTGATCTGCATTCCTGGCAATTCTTTGTGCAGCCATTCTTCCGACACAGCTGAGACAGCACCTCCCGTATCCAGTTCCACCACTTTATCTTTTCCCTCAATCCTCACCGTTATCCTTATCGGCTTATTTGATGATAAACTCTCCAATAACAACATCGGAGCGTCCTCATCTGTATCCTCATTCTCAATCTCCACAAAGTTAGCCCCTTTCTGATAACGAGGGGTCTGGCTCTCATTTCTTCTTATTCTTGGAAAACGTCCTCGAGAACTACACATTCGTACATAGTGCCCCGTTTTTCCACATCCACTACAGGTCTTGGTTTTTGCGTGACACTTTTCAGATGAGTGATTAGTTTTCCCACAACGAAACCATGTCTCATTCCCTTTAAAATGAGTCTTCTTTATTGGGCTCTTACCCAGGCGATTCACTGGAGCCTCTCTGTCCCTGCCACTTTCATATCAGTCACATATTTTTCCGCAGTCTCCATTGATGAGGCCACCTCTATTGCAGATGCAAATGTCAGATCCTTTTTACTTAGCAGTCTCTTCAAGACTGCTTCACTTCTCAATCCTTCTATAAACCTATCCCTCAAGCACTCATCGAGTGTATTTTCGAACTTGCATGACTTGCTCAAATGCCTCAGTGCTGCCACATATTCTGCTATTGCCTCCCCATTCTTTTGCCTTCTGTTATTGAAGCGATAGCACTCAGCAGTAATATTAGGTCCCGGGTTATAATGGCTCTTCAATACATCAACCAGTGTATGGGACATCCTTCAAGGGTGTAAGGAGCATTCAAATCCTTCAATAAGGCATATGTCGATCTTCCTACCATGCTCAACATGGCCTTAGCGTATCTTGCTTCTTCAAATAAATTAGCTTGAAAGAAAAACTCCATACGTTCGACATAGTTCTCCCATTCCTCCTCACTTGGATTATACTCCCCCACTGTTCCAACCAAAGCCATTTCGCAATCTTGAAAATTTTTGTTTGGGTGTGGTCACTTGAATCAGTCCTACCAACTACCAAGTCACAAACCTTACAATCGCCCTGAATTTCCAGCATCCAGACAATCCTACAATAATTGCCCATCAATCCAATTGCTACAGGTAGCTAGTGAACAAAATATTTCACCAAAATCCAAAATTGCACCATCCTCAAACATCCTCGTCACCAGTTGTTCAAACCCATCGAACCTGAGTGACTGCTAAGTCAGCACTAACTTTAATTCAACAAGTTAACACCCAATACAACAAGTGCCACCTGGTGGCCAAATCCTTTAGTACAAGCGCCGTAGGTTACTACAGGTTTTCAAAGGTTTTATAGGTTTTTATAGGTTCGCTACGAGCCCTGGGTTTACCTACAGATTAAACAATTTTCAGTATTTAAATTCAAAATAGCAATTGTATCCATAGCAGCTTTTAATTCAGTTGTTGAAAAATCACAGAGCCACATGATATATTTTGAAGTAAAACTGAATCAAGAAACTCACAAATGTGTAAACATCATTATGTATATAGACCATATATTGTCTACATTATGCCATTTATATTTAGGAATATCATAAGTGTAATTTTCTGTACATTTAACAATTAATAGGGTCCATAAAACTTATAACTGCCAATATATTATCAAATTGTTTAGTCAGACATCCAGAAAGAAAAACTTCACTGGGACAATTCATTGCAAGTGAAAGTTTGGTAGAAGCATTATTTTGCCATCCATTATTTTCAAAAATTTTTCTGCATAAATATATTGACTATCCATTGCAAATTTCAAAAATCCATCCACACTGAAATACTCCACAATGTATAACTCTCACTAAACAGATGTCTAAAAATAAACACGTTCATTTTAAATATTAAAAAAATTATGCATATAGGCTTTGTTGGTCCTTCAAATGTGATGTGCCCCGAATCAAAAATTACCTTGTCACAGCTAGATTTTGGTTTTGCAAATTTTTTCAGAAGTCTTCTGTCATCATTAAATGACTGTTATGAAGCAGTTTTTATTGAAGTGAGCAGAGCACACTAGGCTGAATTTTGTATGCTTGAAGTTATCTCCAAGTTGCAAATTATTTATCCAATCTTCACAAGTGTGTTCATCAGATAGGAAATGATGAAAGCTAACACCGTCCCTGTTATTCATGAAGGTGTTTTTACAGGTTATAACGACACACTTTCTAGGCATCGTAATACAAGTATCTGGGCCTAACAGGAAGTGAAAGTCTGAAAGCGTGATGCAGCAGGTGTGCCATACGTGCAATATAAAACGGCGGCAAATTCAAACGTGTTATTTTGATATGTCACAATTAAGTGAATACTTGGTTGATTTGCATAAACTTTATGTACTACTGTTTGTTATCAAGTACACATTGATATGGGAGGCAGTTTAGGTGGGGTTGCAAAATCGTGCTAGATCTCCTTTAATACCGAAGGGTGACACATTAAAACATGCATTCATAGAACATAAAACGTTTGTTTTAGTGTCCACTTCCTCCCCTAAAAGTTTATACAGAGAGATGGGAATCACCCTGTATATACACAGGGCCACAGGGCGAGTAAAAGTCTTGTCCATGGAAAAAATCTGGATGAGATTGAGGTGACAATTCTGAGGAATTGATATGTAGCAACAATTATAAGTCATGCAGGTCTGCTCTTGATAGCAACGTCATCAACAACAACTGCGCCATCTCTGCATATTTGAAAGCTGTTTTCGCAAAATATATTCAAAATCGCATTGACAACATTTCATAAATTCGTAAAATTGCACCATCTTCAAAGATGTTAAAGGGATCTTTCAAGGTCATCGACATAAGCGCTTTCCAATGAGCACACTTGACTTGCTTTTGCATCAAATCCAAATTATTTTCATGGAACCAGACTTTTTGACTCGCCCTGTATATACGAAAGCTATTTAGAAAGTATTAGCCATTTTTTATTCACAAATTCAATGTTGACAGTAGAATGCAAAATGTTAATTAGCAAAATGCTTAAAATGTATATTAAACGATTTTTAAAAATATCTTACATGTAACAGTTTTTCATGGCCCTAGGAAAATTAAAACTATTAAAGATCGGGTAATGGTGCCACGTGTATATTTTTTGTTTCACTAGCATTGTCAGTAATGGCGTGCACTCCTGCATTTTGAGTTTTTATTGTAATTTGTTTGTCGTCCGAGAATCAATTCTGGATGATGTACCCCTACATTTATTCCTTTTATACTGTGAATTGTTCTTCACGTCTGTTAAGTGACCTGTATGCCATTTGACAAAAGCTTGAAAATACTTTAACATTTTTAAACATAGTGTAAAATGCATGTTAAATGTTTGGTTAAATAACATTTGGCATCACAACAGCTTTGAATTTTTAAATAAAAAACGGCTAATACTTTGATGAGCTTTACTGTACTATTTATGATTTTAATTGAATTATTACATAGTTTGCAATAAACATCTTTTCTATTTCATAATGAGTTGGAATTGTATATGTTCCAGTGAGTTTGGCCAAAAACCGGTTTTCTTCAATTTCTATTGGCCTAGACAAAAAAGGGGCGTGGCCAAACAGTTTAGAATACTAGTTTAAGTTAGGTTGGGTTAGGTTTGGTTTCATCACGTTACTACTCTAAGTTGCGCCCAAACTCTATGTTGTGGCCAAACTCACGGTAACATATAGGGTACATTGCATTACATTTATGTAAATAATGTTATAATTGTTAATGTATTCATATGGCTATTGGAAAATCCATCAGGGACACTTTATTTTACATTTAACACTGTTTTATGCCCATAGCAGTTTTTCACTTAGGCAGTTTTGAAGAACGTAAATAACCAACCAATATCCCTAAAAGTTAACCATGTTTTATGCACCAGGTTTTATAGCTTCAACTTCCGATACTATAGATTAAATTTGATCACATCTGGGGTCTACTGCCCTTCCTCTTCCAGTCCATTCAGCTACGGACCCAAGGAAGCCTGATCTCTCAGCTCAGTGTATATAAGGCTCGTTTGAATGGCATATCAATTTTTCATTCATAACAACTTTCCCAAGTTTAATAACATTTATATGGAAACGCACACCACACAGGTTTATCGATTTTTATTCTCAATATCGGTCTACATATACATTCCCTCCTTATGTAAGTCACTCTTGATTGTGCTTCGGGGCAAGTGAAATGAAAAAATGAACATCATTTCCAGACCGAACAAAGTTGCATATAAACATATTCCTTGCATTGCAATGTAGTTCTCAGTAGGGTATTAATACGAGTGCACCAAAGCTATATGAATATGAACATGAGAAAACAAAGTCTTGAAAATCGTGCATTGAAGTGAAAATCTGTAGGACACAATATATTAAAATTCGAAAGCTATAATGAAGCATGGTGCTCTACGTGGCTAATGAAGTATCATTTGCTCAAAGGCAGCTAGCACTGTCAGGAAATTCAGATGTTTCAATTTTACAAATAACAGTGCGAGGTTATGGACTGTAATACTATGCATTCACTGAAAAACAGCACTTATTGGAAAAAGTCTGTGAAAGTTGGGTTTCCGGATTCCTCATATAAAAACCCAATTTATTATTATTATTTTTTTTTAAATACTGTCCAATATAAATGGATGTCGGACTTCAGTGAATCCCCGTACATAAAATGAAGTTTTGTATTAAATTGTAATGTATGGAAATGTATAGTAGAATCAAGATAGCGTACAATGCGCAGCAACAGGCTTATTCATGGTTATCTCAGATCGTAATAACACCTCTTACCTTCATAATAAGGCTGCTAATAAACTTTCATTATTGCCCTAGAGCAACGATTTTGTTTGTGCTCCAAAGAATCGACAATGTTTATAATTTTTATGAGCAGTTGTTCCAGTTTGCAAGTATATATGTACCTTTTAACTTTTTTCACCATGAGACTGCGGTGAGGTCAGATTGTACGATTTGAAGCTGTGTCACATATGGTTATCAACACAACGCTCCACACAGGCTTAATTCAGCCCATCTGGTGGCAGAGCAAGGCACATCTATTCCCAAAACGACACCGAGAACAACGCCCGGGCGACAATTTATGTCACCACTACAATACGCAGCACTAACTCAGCATATTTACCTAGCTTAGTACGTGCCTCATTGTCTGTGGTTTTCACAGCAATACACACTTTTTCTCTACATTTAGTAGTTACTCTTGGGACACCCAGTGTGCTCAGCTTTAAATTACGCAATGTATTTGCATATTTCTCATGCACTCTCAACAGTTTTTCATGGAAACCATGGTCACCACTATCATACGTTTACTTCATGTCCATCATAAATCAAAACCACTTCTTTATTTAAAAACAAAAAAAGAAGTTTTAATATTTTTGCTGGCTTCTGCCAGCACAAAAGACTAAAAAATAAATAATGGGCTTCCGGATATGACCCCAGGTGCCACATATGACCGGAAATTGGTCTTGTCGGACCAGCTGCAATTTCTCATTTGGAGCAAAATTGGGAAATGACAAAAAAGGGTTTTGTTTGCTGCTGCAGGCACAAAAACCTCAGGTTGATCCTTTATAAGAAAAATATATAGCCTACTTCAAGGTGTATTCCAGTACAGAATGTGCACAATATGAATGGAGTCAAGTTATTGCTAATTTGGATCAAGAAAACGTCCGACATCAATTACAGCAAAACTGAATATATAGGTAGTTTACCATTCGTACAATCACATGCTTCTTGACTGCTTAAAACGTCTGCATTTGAGTTGCAAACAATGGTGAACATATTGAGCAGGTTCTGCGAATAAAAGCTTTTGTTTTGACTTTTTTGTATTTGTTCTATCATGCTTAAATTCCCATCATGCTTGACTTATTCTTGCTCCAAATAGTCAAAAACTATATGCTTCTTTCACACTTCAGTATACATTCTGTGCAGCGCAGTGATCGATCCTTATAGAGCTCCTCTAAATTGTTTCCCATGATTCCAAAGTTACGGCACACACTGCAAACCAGGTTATAAATATGAGTGTATGCATGTACAGTTGCAGCTGGTGAAAATGCAAATTTACGATATGGTGATTCTAATGCCATCCAAATAGCTGCAAGCCTTTTGTTTACGATCTCACAAGGAGTCTCAAAACTGCTATAGTAGCGTGAAAATTGCATATTCCATATATCCGTTGCATGAAACCTTTTACTACATCCGTTTTATCGATATTAAAGCCATGTTTCATATTAAGCATCCGAGAGGCCATCTGCGACCGGACATAGACATATGCTCAATTCTTCTTAATTATTGATTAACAGTGGGATAACATTGGAGGGGGAAAAAGTTGTGCATGTTATATATACAGTTGAGTTTTCGGAGCGTGTACATCGCTTGGGAAATAACACGATTACCCAGAATGCAACGCGCACAGCGTCGTAAATCTGATGCAGGGCTATATACAGTA
>JAVBJR010000004.1:0-2557 GCA_031546965.1 Dysgonomonas sp. | reverse complement strand
TTCATGCAGCTTTGCCACAAACTTTAAAGTGTATAGCAGGCATTTTGCAGGTTTGCAGCAGACATGTCGTAAGTGCGTATTGGTTCCACATGCATACCTGCTGCAATATTGGTGCAGCACTGTGAGAGAATAAAATTTCTGTAGGGGATGATCATGATAATTACCATTTACTGTTAATGATGATGTAAACGAAGCTGAGGCAGCAGCATTTCTTGCGTAACAAGTGTAGTTGCCATTATGATTAGGAGATAGACGATCGATGGACAATACGCTCGTGAATTCATCCACCTTTTTTATATTAATATGCTGGAGGTTATCGAGAGGAATGGGAAGATTGTTTTTAGTCCACCAAATTTCTATGGGGAGATCTCCACGGCTAACGACGCAAGATACTCGAGTGTACATTCCCTCCACCAACTCCTCGTCTTGAAACGTGAATGCCACGATCTTTGGCGGGACTAAACATAAACAAAAAAGAAATATTTAAAATGTTTTGATACCCTTAACTTCTAATTCGGCCATGTGGGTTGCTGAGGAGGCAGCATTTTTGGCCATGCAAGTGAAGAACCCCGAGTGTCTGCTCTGCACCTTGGTGATCGTCAAAATGCTTGTGTAATCGTCCACAACACGTATCTCAATTGAGTCGTCGACTATGGGTTTGCCGTCTTTCAGCCAAGATATTTCTAGTGGAAGGTCCCCCTGGTAGACCACACAAGTTGTTCTAGCCAATGCTCCTTCAAGCATTTGATCACTTTGAAAAGAAAACGGCACAATCCTTGGGGAAACTGCCAACAAATTAAAAAAAAAATCAAAAGTAATAAAACCTAAGGGTTATTTAAAGACGTATATAGTATTGCATAGTAATATTTGAGCTTTGCTTGGGGACCCTCCATTCGCGATCGCATTATATTTTACTAAGAGATGGCATGCAATTACCCTGAACGAGAAGCTGCGCTGTGTGGGAAGCTTCTCCAGCACCATTACTAACATGACAGGTGTAATTGCCAGAGTGACGGGAAGAGACACTTTCGATACTTAATGAGCTGGAATACTCGTCTACTGAAGCGATATTGATCTGAAGAAGGGAATGGGATTGTACAAGATCTTTGGAGTCTTTAAGCCAGCGAAAGAGCAGTGGAAGGTCGCCTCTGCTCACTGCGCAGACAATATGAGCGCGCATTCCCTTGAAGTTCTGGTCGTCTTGGAATGTAAACGGTGTAATCTTGGGAGGAACTGTGAAAAATGAATAGCAAAAGATAAACAATTACCATTGACGGCTAATCGGGCACTGTGTGTAACCGTTCCGATGGCATTTCTCGCTGCGCAAGTGTAGTTGCCGTTGTGCTTGGGAGTGATCATTCGGATTGCCAAGATGCTCGAAAATTGGTCCACTTCTCTCACGGACACGTCTAATTCTTGTGGGATTGTTTGTCCATCTTTGGACCAACTTATTCTAATTGGAGGATCCCCTTCGGTGACAACACATTGTAATTGCGCGCGCATGCCTTCTCTCAATAGGTCTTCTTGGAATGAAAACGGCATTATCTTTGGCACCACTACAGGATAACATCAAAATATTGTTACTTCGTCCACGAAACTATCGAAACTATTTCGATTCCCTGTGATTGTTAGAAATGAGCTACAATAAACAAATCTAAACTTAAAGGGTCAGTCGATCTAGACTTAGTGCATTTCTCGTTCCTAGAATAGAGATTATTTTTAAAATGGTGTTTGTTGCAATGAAAGTTAGAAAGGTTATAAGTTAGCACTAATAATAAGTTTCCCCGCAATTTCCCTACTCACCCATTATTGCAACGTGGACCATAGATTCCACAGTTTGTCCTTCATTATTGCTTACAAAACATTGATAGTCCCCAGAGTCAAGTGAGCGTTGAACATTTTTTAGGAGCAATGTACCATTTCTGAATACACGCTGATGCACAATTTTCGGCAAAATCATGCCCCCTGTCGAATTTAAAAATATTTAACAAAATTGCATTTACACAAATCCATTAAACACCATTACCCAACTTCCAAGTAATCTTTTTAACAGGGTAGCCATAAATCGGGCAGTTGATGTAAGCGTCTTGGCCAACAACAGCAACAACTTGAGGAACACTGCGTGCTCCAAGAGGGCCTAAAATAACAAAATAATTAAATACAAGGCGCAACACTACCTTCCTGGACAATTAATTGTTTTAAAATGACAATGTGAAATCATAAACTCCATATCCCTTGCAAATGTAAAGATTCATAACCCTCATCTTGAAAGTTACGAATGTTTGCTTTGATATCACTAGAAGTATGTATTCACTTTATTCAGGGTGTTAATGAATACATATTACAAACTGATAGAAGTGGTAGAAGGGTGGAAATGTCCCCTAACCGCGCTATGAGCACTCAAAGTGTATTTGACGTTCCTGCGTGAAACCCTTCCACAGTTGCTGGATGAGGTTTCATTGGGCATTCGTCGAGCCATGTGGCTTCAACACGATGGTGCCCCAGCACACTCTGCCCGTACTATCCGTGCGTATCTCAACCAAACGTTTGGAGCCAG
>JAVBJR010000359.1:0-3616 GCA_031546965.1 Dysgonomonas sp. | reverse complement strand
GCCGTCCAATTCCCCCTGGTCCTTCCCAGTTGTTCTCGTCAAGAAAAAGAATGGCGATCTACGGTTTTGTGTCAACTACATTGCGCTCAACAAGGTTACTATTGGGGACAGCTACCCCTTCCCGCGAATCGACGACGCCTTTGACCACCTGGGTGGCAATACCTTCTTCACTCTCCTGGATTTTGATTCTGGATACTGGCAAGTACCAGTCCACCCCGATGATCGTCCCAAGACAGCTTTCGTCACCCCTGATGGGCTGTACCAATATCGGCGTCTCCCCTTCGGACTGACAAATGCACCGGCTACCTTCCAAAGAGGAATGGACATACTCCTGGCTGGCCTCACCTGGCAAATGTGCCTAGTATACCTCGACGACGTAATTATCTTTAGTCGAACTTGGGAGGAGCATATGTCTCGCCTCCGTCAGGTGCTCAACACCCTTGACAAAGCCAACGTCCGCCTGCAAGCAAAGAAATGCCACTTTGCATACAACAGTGTCCCTTACCTTGGCCACGTAGTGTCGGCCGACGGGATCTGCCCAGACCCATCCAAGATCACTGCTATCTCCCAGTACCCGACACCGACTAACGTGAGCCGAGTACGAAGCTTCATCGGACTGGTAGGATACTACCGCCGATTCATTAAAGGATTTTCAGCGATTGCACACCCACTCACTCAACTGACTCACAAGAACGTTAACTGGCATTGGGGCGAAGACCAGCAGAGGGCTTTCCAACTACTTAGAGATTCCCTTCTGGCCAAACCAATCCTGGGCTACTACGATCACAAGGCTGACCTGACTGTGACCACGGATGCCTGCCTGCATGGTCTTGGGGCGGTTGTCAGCCAGGAGAAAGATGGGGTCACCTGGGTAGTAGCATACTTTTCACGTCAACTCACTCCTCCTGAAACACGCTACACCACTCTAGAACAGAAACTTTTGGCCATCGTGTGGGCCCTTGGATTGAGCCGCCCCTACGTATATGGTCGACAGGTCACCGTCGTCACCGATAACTCGGCTGCCGTCTACATCCACAACGGGGACCAGACACCACACCGCAGACTGGCTCGCTGGATCCTATTCATCAGGGCACATAACCTTACCTTACTCCATCGCCCCGGACGCACCAACGTGGTTGCAGATGCACTGTCACGAAACCCAATCGCCACGAGTGCATCAGAGGAACAGATGCCGCTCCTGCCTGCACTACTGGGAAGAGAGGAGGCACATCTCCCGACTGGGGAGACGCATGAATGGCAGTTGGAAATATTCGCAGACCCCTATTATGGCCCTATTCTCCGGGCCCTTCAAAACCCCGGTGAGCACATATCAATCCGAACCCGACGGGCCTGCCAACATTACGTGGTCGCCAATGGCACCCTTTATCACCGCAAGACCACCAGAAAGGGCAGCTTTTGGCCAAAAGTGGTACCCCCCGGACGTCGAACATTCCTCCTATCCCGTTGTCATGATGACTCCTTCTTGTGTCACCCAGGAATCGACAAAATGTGGGCATTTATGCGTCCCAGATACCACTGGAGAGGGATGTACCGCGATGTATCCCACTTCGTTGCATCATGCCCCATGTGCCAGTTCTCCAAGCCCCGACGGCAGACCTGCGGACCCATGGGGACTTTTCCACCAGACCGAGCCTTTGGAACGATCGGAATAGACTTTGTTGGACCTCTACCCCAGTCCCGCAGTGGCAATAAATATGTCTTGGCAGCCGTAGACTACCTGACCCGCTATGCCGTGGCACAAGCCGTACCAGCGGCCACCAGTGATGCCGTTGGAAATTTTCTTTACCACTGCATAATCTGTGTGCATGGGACCCCACGAACTCTAGTAAGTGACCGCGGAACCCAGTTCCTGTCGCAAGCCGTGCAACGCACCCTGACTCTTCTCCACACCAGACATGCCAGGACCACCGCCTACCATCCACAGTGCAACGGCCGAATCGAACGTACTCATGCCACGATAATGAGAAACTTGATGATGCTCTTCACACATGACTCTTCCGATCAATGGGACGAACTCTTGCCCTGTGCCCTGCTTGCCTATAATACCACACATCAGCGCAGCATTGGGGCTACGCCCCATGGACTCTACCATGGCCAAGAACTCCACTTACCCTTGGACTTGGAGGTACCCCTTCATGGTCAACCAACTGATCGCGATCACCGGTTCTTCACTGCCCTGCATGAAAAAAGACTACAAGCTCAGGCATTATCTGACGCAGTTCACCAGGCTGACATACAGCGCTTCCAGTCTTCCCACCGTGACCACACCTTCGCAGCCGGTGAAGAGGTACTCATCTACCAACCGCACAACATCCCTGGAGTACCAGAGCGCCTGCGTCGAAAGTGGACCGGCCCCTACCTCATCCTGCGCCAGACATCCCCCGTGAATTTCATTGCCCGCCATATTACAACCGGCAAAGAGGACCTGTACCACGCATCACGCTTTCGACGCTACCTCTCACGCCCCGCTCCCCTTCCCGCTGACACACCATGTAATGAAGCCCCGGTCCCACCCTCCATTTCTTCGGTTACCGATGACCCTGACTTCTCTTTGGCAGACCTTCCCCACTACAATTGCTATAAACCTCTCCAACTCCCGGTGACCCTTGCCACCACCACACCTCGTAACGACGAACCCGAGTGTCCAATCTCTCCCTTATCCGCAGCGTTGCCATCCAACATACTGGGGACCCCTGACTCCACACGTTATTGTTGTTGTAACCGATTAAATGATGGTACCGAACCCATGATACAATGTACCCGTTGCATGCTTTGGCGGTTTGCTCGTTGTGAAGCCCTTTCGGACAATGACATCGCAGCACTATCCCACCGACCTGACTTACCATGGTTGTGCACGCCCTGCTCCATTAACCACTCGTCACGACCCGGCAGCGCTGCCAGTGGCCTCTCTACCACAGCACACGATGGAGACAGCACAGACCTCGCGGTTCTCACCGATGGAGCGAACATCGCGGATAGTGATGCCCCAGTCAGCGCCTCCAGCCCACCGCCGCCGCATGACTTCTCAGACACTCCTGGGCAGGCACACACCAGCATCCTTACCCCAGCAGACATCGCGGAGGTGGTATACCCTTCCAGTCGACCAGCATCTGCAGACACCGCCAGCCTTTCCGATGCTGTCATCCACCCTGTTCCACACATCGTACGCCATGCCCCGCCAACCTCCACTGCACCAGCCCAGACTCCAAGCGCAAACTCCGGCCACGACTACTTCCTACGTCCCACCATCAGGGCCCCAGATCGATTCTCGGCAGACACACCTGATCCTGACGGGAACCGTAGGGCGAGAGGACTCGCCCCTCTTTTTGTGCGGGGGGAAGAGTTGTCGTCCGATTAATCGAACTCGAATGTAAACTATGCATGCCATCTCCTGAATCCACCCGCTACCCGCAACAGCCCATATATCACCGCTGACATAATGGCATTTTTCCCCGATTAATCGGAAAACATATGGCGTTTAGCTTAAATTTCGTCACAACTAACCTATGTTAAATCGCTTAACATTCCTTACTAAAAGCAACGGACCCCTTGTTGGAACGAAGGAGAGGCAGATCTTTGTGAGGAGCGATCGTGT
>JAVBJR010000073.1:0-3231 GCA_031546965.1 Dysgonomonas sp. | reverse complement strand
CGTCTCTCTTCCATCAATAGTTTTCACTGGGTAGAATGAATGAGGTTCATGTAAACCCTTTGTTTTACAAGGTTCGCATAAATCGTAATCTGCACAATAAATGCATTTATATCGGATTCCTTGAATAGGAGATTGTCGGCAGCCATCACATCGAATTGTTTTATTGATATGGTCATCAACTGCCATTGCATCGACTACAAAGCACAAAATGTTAATATACGTACGTACCACAATGCTCTATAGCAAGTATACCACAACAAAGCAACAAAAATTAAACACACACACACATAGATAATTGTCAATTCAAAATGTTTTGAGTAGCTTACTTACACCTTGCAGATATTGCTTGTTCATTTGTCTCTTTTCTTTTTATTAGCTGAGGGCCAGATGCTGTCAGAGAAATGAATGACTTACAGGGGGTAGTACCAAAAAAAAACCAGTCAAAGTAAAAACTTGCATATTATACTTACGTGATGGTCGAGCTATAAGCCTGTCTTCTTCCCATTCAATGCAAATAAAATCATGATGTCCATGTTTACCATTTCTTCGACAGTTGTAGCACAGGTCATAACCCACACATAATACACATTTATAATGCTTGCTTGTATAGTCATCAAAGTCAAAATGATTTCTGCATTCATCGCACCATCTGTCGTCGCCAATTTTTAAATACGAATGCCCAGTTTCATTATGTATCCCACGGGATTTACACTGGCTACATAAGTCATAATCCCTGCATTGCATGCATTTGTATCGAATATTACAAATGCATTTGCCGCATCCATCACACAAAGCATTATGGCGAATCACATCTATTTGTCAAAGTAAAAAACAATGGTGTGGGGGTATATTACAAAAAAAGGATGCTGACGAGGACATGGTATTCTGCACATTGGTAACCTATCTGTGTGGTAAATAGCACTTGTGACATGGGTTAGACCAGGTTCAGCTTATATGTACAAGGTGATCTAAGTCTCTAATTTTCTATAACTGCTTTTTACACATGATATTTATCAAAATATACTGTGGGCAATTAGGAACTCATATTTGCCCTTTCCAATTGTGTCGACACAGATTTAGGTAATGCTTTGTATAAATGCTGATAATAATGCTATCTTAAAAAATTGCAGCAATTGATAGGAAATAAACTGTAAAAACTCAAGGAATTAACCAATTGTAATGCCATATCCTTGTCAGTATACTGAGGTCCTTCTATAGTATTGTACCTGACATTCTGCAGGTCTACCGTGTACTTCAGAATTAGGTATCCAAACTGAAATGAGTATCATTAAATAATATGTATAATGCAGAGCACTGGTAAAGTTTTGTGATATCAACATTGTGCACAACATAAAGTAACCATGTATTAGGTAGCCTAGCTATACCGTAAAGGGATGTAATAGTTCCCTGGGGAAATTATTTAGTTTTCACGTTTTTGGCCCTGAATTTAGAAATCCGAATAATTTTTCCCCTATCCAAATAATTTCCCCCTCCCCTTACAGAAATATACTGCAGTTTTTTTTGTTAAAAAACTGACGTTTTTCAAAACCCCCATGAAATTGCACAAAACTGCAGTTATGAGAATTACAGTTCCAGTGAACTGAACTTTCATTTATGGCACTTTGTTGTACTGCAGTATTGAACACATTAGTTATTTTAACTGCAGTTCCTCAACCACATTTTTCCATGCACATGCATACTTTGCTTGTACAATGAAATAATCACTTGCAAGGTGGCCAGAAATGTGGATATAGATCGATCGAGTTATGAAGAATTTGAAGTGTTTGAAATATTATAACCCATATCAATAGGGATTGCAAATTGGAATATAGCACAAATATGCACCTAAAAATTGAAGGTACAAATAAAAACTGCACTTCAAGATCATCAACTGCAGTTACCTGTATAACTGCAGTTCCAGTATTGAACTGCACCTGAAAACTGAATACCCAATTAAAAACTACACTTAAAAATCGTCGACTGCAGTTAAAACATTCAAACTGCAGTTAATTTCCGAAAACTAACATTTTTTGCCAAATAACTGCAGTTTTTCATTAAAATACTGCAGTATATTTCTGTAAGGGTCCTCACTCCTGAACCTGACCTATGGTCATTATAACATTGAAAACCGCTGTTTCCTAGTATTAGGTTGGCCCAGGGCCAAACAAAACTGACATTTTACTCACTTCAAGGTCATCATGTTGTATTTATAGCTGAGAGATTACTGGTAGTTTGTTAATTTTGGAATCCATTTAAGTTCCCATACCCTTTTAATTTCCCGAGGGGAAATTATTTGAGGGGAACTATTACAGCACTTCACGATACATTTCTGTCCATATAGAATAAATTTTAAACCACTTACAAAATGTTGTTATAAGTAGTACGTAGTGCTTTACTAAAACCGGCAGCTCCCAAAATGTGTATGTGGCACTAATGAATCGTGCAATGCATTTATGTTTCAATGTTTACATCTATATCTCAAATTTCTTTACTTATCTATCTTATAAATATATGCAACTGAAAAAGGACGCGATGTGGAGGAGGAAATAAGATAAGTTTTCCAAGAAATATGGTGCTAATAACGCAAAAGAATGGCACAAACAGCTTGTCATATTTCATGAATGTTTGGCATATGGGGACTTAGGTTACGAAATTAGTAAATTTTCTAAGCGTGTTAAAATAGCAAAAAGGGCATCAAAAAATCCTGAAATAAATACAGAGCAATGCGATTACAAATGTACAATAATATATTGTGTCAATCCTCCTTCATCAATTGTAAAAATAAATAAAAAATAACTGCTGTTGATGGGAACCGTTTCAATTTTGTTCTAAAGATAAGATGGCAGTTTTAGAGGAAGTCTAGCTATATGTGAGAGTAATCAAGAACAAACATGGTAAATGTTGCAACTTTTACTATGTTTGCTTTAGATATCATACGCCAGCAGAAATGCGCTGACAATGAAGTAGAATAGTATTCGACATATTGCAATGAATTCTAAACAGCAAGTAATTATTGAATTTCAGTGAAAAATTTCTTAAAATATACTAGGTTGCATTTTTTGATTCATTTTTGCTGAAACAGCAGCGGCATGGAATGAGATCTACTATCAAATGTTAAAGATAAGCTGTATGTATACAACTTGTATTTGATACGTACGTTATGAAGTTTTTCATGCCATATTGAAGAAATTTTAAGCAGTCTTTATTGGCAGTCATTGATTGGGGACCAGT
>JAVBJR010001080.1:0-3538 GCA_031546965.1 Dysgonomonas sp. | reverse complement strand
TGTTTCCCAGCATGCTTTGCGAACATTTGAAACACTTGAAACACCTCCATATAAGGTCACGTGACACGAGTTTCTAATGTGTCATTATTTTCCCTGAAATTAATATATATGAAATAAATCCGATTTTAATTGGGTTGGCCCTAAAATGGCGTCTGTTGGAAACCGATAGGCAATAAATCAGAAAGGAAATAGCCTCTTATCTCTAATAGCATATAGGAAAAGGAAGTGCATTTTATATATAGGTTCAAATGCTAAAGGTTATAATACAACTAAATATATATAAACGTCCTTAATGAATAACCCCAATGTTATAACATACAAAATATTTTTTTCATGACCTGCTTAGAAAGTATTTTACAAAAAAAATAAGTTTCTTGCTCCCATTTCACTTTCCCTCTCTCCCTTTGAACGCAACCCAGTTTCACTAATCAGCTTTAAAACCTCATTAACATGAAAAAACAAATTAGTGACGTCATTAAAATAAAAATGGGGCAACTTTGAACAATTTCCCATTTTTATCATTTAATCCACAATTAATTGCAATAATAAATGGATTCTCCTGTTATGTATGTAATAAAAATAGCTCAAAAAATTATATGGCACAGTGCTAATGTATGTAGAAGTTTGTGTTGTACTGTGGCGCCACCTAGTGATCATTTTAGCAACTAAATTAATTATATTTATTATTTAAAATGAATTTCTTGTATTAGATTAATTGAAAAAATAGTTTAAAAATAGGTTATAGGTCTTATAATGTACATTTAAACCTGTCTATGGTGGAATATGAATAGAATGGAAAACTTTCCACCATAAACAGGTTTCCACCATAGACAGGTTTCACTGTAATATCTATAACATATAAGAATATTCTGAAAGTTTTACTCTAATCGCAAAATCAGATTTAACGCGAATTCGTACATTTTGCCGTTTTCAGGAATTCCATGTCGCGTACGTGTTCATCAAGATGGCCAACGCCCCCAGACCTGGTGTTTGGGTCCTGGAGAGATCAACCGACTTGGGAGAGACCTGGGAAGCCTGGCAGTACTTCGCCGACACCCCCAGCGACTGCGTGAACTTCTTCGGCCAGAAGTCGCTGGAACCGCTTACCCGCGATGATTCGGTCATCTGCGAGACAAAGTTCTCCAGTGTTGTACCCCTGGAAGGTGGAGAGGTAATATCACTTTAACCCAGTAGCCCGTCACACTGGATAGATACACCCGTAACCGATCAATCTTATCGATAACCGTGTTAGATCGTCGTGTCGCTACTGAACGACCGACCGAGCGCAAACAACTTCTACAATTCTACCATCCTTCAAGAGTGGACTAAGGCAACTAACATCCGTCTTAGATTAATAAGGACCAAGACCCTTCTGGGACACTTGATGTCGGTGGCGCGACAGGATCCAACCGTCACCAGAAGGGTAACGATGACGTCAACAGTTTTGTATAAGACAGTAAACTCTCAATGGTATTTTGACTTCGACAAGAACCTAATGTCTAGTGGTCCCTCACTTAAGTGTAATGTCAGGCTTGTGGAATTAGCTGTATGTTCATATGTGATCGTGATAGACATGTGTAGTGTCTCAAAGAACCTTTGTGGGTTTAGGATTCTTCCAAATATTAATAATTTATTACTATAATTGATTAGCCCACATTATCACAATGCAATGATTAAGCAGATGTATGCCGGTCACTGCTTCTCACCCTTCTAGAAGATCTTCTACCCCTTCTAAAAGATCTTCTGCCCCTTCTAGAAGATGTACTGCACCTTCTAAACGATTTCTACCCCTTCTGGAAGATTTTCTACCGCTTATAGAAGATCTTCTACCCTTTCTAGATCTTCTACCCCTTCTAGAAAATCTTCTACCCCTTCTAGAAGATGTACTACCCCTCCTAGGAAATCTTCAACCCCTTCTAGAAGATGTGCTACCCGGTCTAGGAAATCTTCTACCCCTTCTAAAAGAGCTACCCCTTTTGGAAGATCTTCTACCCCTTCTGGAAGATCTTCTACCCCTTTTGGAGAATTTTTACCCCTTTTAGAGAAGATCTTCTATCCCTTCTAGAAGATCTTCTACCCACTTCAAGGTAATCATCCACAACTCACAGAAGTTGAAACAAACGTAGCAAATATTTATTTTGCCGACATGTTTCGCACTGCTTCATGCAGGCATTATCAAGGCGAAGTACAACTATGTATAAACATTTCGGATTAATAAAAAGTAAACAATAAATAATTAATTAAAGAATTACCATATGCGAATAGGTTAAACGGAATACAACGGTTGCGGGGTAGAAATTACATATCTAAAAATAATAAAACTCTATAAGTTTAATTAAAATCAAGTAATTAAGAAGAAGAAATACCTTTGATTAGAAGAGTTAAAATCTCGGAAGTTCCGAGAAGGGTCCAACCACGGGGAGAGAATTTTTACCCCTTCTAGAGAAGATCTTCTATCCCTTCTAGAAGATCTTCTACCCCTTGTTGATCTTCTACCCCTTCTAAAGGATCTTCTACCACTTCTAGAAGATCTTCTACCACTTCTAGAAGAACTTCTACCCCTTCAAGAAGATATTCTACCCCTTTGAGAAGATGTACTACCCCTCCTAGGAAATCTTCTACCCCTTCTAAGACATCTAGCCCTTCTAGGAAATCTTCTACCCCTTCTGGAGGATTTCTACTCCTGCAAGAAGATCTTCTAACCCTTCTTAAAGATCTTCTACCCCTTCTAAAAGATGTACTACCCCTCCTAGGAAATCTTCTACCCCTTCTAAGACATCTAACCCTTCTAGGAAATCTACCCCTTCTAAAAGTTCAACCCCTTCTGCAGGATTTCTACTCCTTCAAGAAGATCTTCTATCCCTTCTGAAAGATCTTCTACCCATTCTAAGAAGATCTACCCCTTCTGGAAGATCTTCTACCCCTTCTGGAGGATTTCTACCCCTTCTGGAATATTTCTAGAACTTCTACACCTTCTAGAAGGTTTTCCACCTCTTCTAGTAGATCTACTACCCCTTCTAGATCTTCTACCCCTTCTTGAAGATGCCAGGATCATGTCTTGAGGGTTACTGTCTTGAGGGTTTACTGTCTTGAGGGTTTACTATAAGCACATTAAGGCCGATAGGTGAACCGCCATTTTGCCTTCTTAGTACTTCTACAGTATCCGTGACGTGAACATCGGAGGACGTTGCGTCTGCAACGGTCACGCCGACCTCTGCGACATCACCGACCCCAATGATATCTACAAGCTACTTTGCAGATGCCAGCATAACACTTGCGGGGCGCAATGCGAAAACTGCTGCCCGGGGTACGTGCAGAAGAAATGGCGACGGGCCACGCTGGCCAACTTGAACGAATGCGAACGTAAGTTCCTCTACGGGACAATGTAACTTCTCCCTTTAGGGGGATTGGGTTAGGGCCATTTCAGCAAGTTTTTCTCCTACTTTCATACTTTTTCATACTTTTTCGGGGCGCAGCTTGCAACTGCTTTGGACATTCGAACCAATGCGAGTACGATGCCGACGTTGACGCTCAGAGC
>JAVBJR010000662.1:0-24485 GCA_031546965.1 Dysgonomonas sp. | reverse complement strand
GAGGTAATATTTCAAACTCAATCGTATCTTTATCCAGTACTTTGTACATAAGGAGCGTTATTCTTTGTTATTTTGCGATTACAAATTTAACGCTTCCTTATTATTTTATCCTGAAAACTTAATAAGTCAAGACGACTTCTTTATTTACTTCTTTTTTCTAATTTGTTGTATCCTCATATTATTGCGGCTGTCATCATCAAATGAAATTATATTACGAAAAAAATCCTTCCTGCTGATTCCGAGCTCATGCGAATTACCGGTTCCTAATGTCAACTGATTCAGTTTGTCCACATTTTCAAACTCAGCTCTAGGCACAGTTTGTTCAAATTGAGTAAGAACTACAATATCGGGCTTCAATTCTTTTACTTGAAATATAGTTGCCGGATCGTTATAATTTTTATTACAAAACAGAAAATCTCCCGGTTGAATATTGTCTATCCATGCCTGTTGAGCATCCTGTCCGTATGTTTTTGCAAAATTTCCTTCCGCTGCCTTTACTGTTTTTTGATGATCTAAAACAGTATAAACAACAGCAGATGTTACAACTGCTACAAAAAGAGCAAACGTTATAACTAGAAGACCAAATCTTTCCATAAAAGAAGGCTTAAACTCTTCTTTTTTAATGGCTGCCAATTGACGTATTTCGGCACTCTGATATTTTTTTGCTATCCTTTTAGAACATCCTTTACAAACAACAAAAGTATTCACCATTATCATATTACCAAATCCGTAAGAAGACTTTGTCTCTATTGTATTTAATAACCATTTATCAGAACCGCACTTTGTACAAGTAAATGAGGCATCTAATTCGACCTGATCTAATACCGTTTTTCTATAATTAATAACTACTATAGCCATTTACTAAACTTTAATTTTAATATTATTTTTTCTACCTAAATTCATTGGATATTCGCTACAAATATAATGAATTATGTCCTATTCAGAGAATTTTGCACATTTTATCATAGTGCAAACACATGAAAGTTGATTCATTTTTATTACCGAACGTTGTAGGGGCGTATCGCATATGCCCAGTATCTTTTATTCTCTGGCGTATGCAATAAGCCCCTACCAATGTCGTCGAAGCAGTGATATTATTTTCATACATCTAAAAAATTTAATTCCTCATTTTGATAACTTAATTTTGCAGTTATGTTACCAAAGTTTAACAGAACAAATGTATATTTGTCGCTGTTTATCGAGAAGTACCAGAGCGTTTAACCCTAAACAATTAAAAAATTTATTATAAATCAAAAAAAGTAATTATGAAAAGAATATTTCTAGCAATTACATTATTATTTTCTATTCTCAATATCTCGGCACAAGACAAAGCCTTAACTGCAGACAGCACATGGATGTACAACAGTATTGCATCGCTTAACTTCTCACAAACATCTTTGTCGAACTGGTCTGCCGGTGGTGACAATGCGGTGGCTGCCAATGCAATTTTTAATGGAAACATAAAGTACCGAAAAGGAAACTGGTTATGGAACTCTTTATTGGGATTAGAATATGGTCTTAGCCAAACCA
Source organism: Dysgonomonas sp. (assembly GCA_031546965.1). Lineage (GTDB taxonomy): Bacteria > Bacteroidota > Bacteroidia > Bacteroidales > Dysgonomonadaceae > Dysgonomonas_A. The sequence continues at coordinate 22,955 of JAVBJR010000662.1, read as the reverse complement.
AAAGTGCAGGTACTCAAAAATCGACCGACAAAATAGCCTTCAACACGCAACTTGGATATAGCACCGACAATAAATGGTACTACACAGCAATGGCTACTTTTGAGTCTCAGTTTGCCAAGGGGTACAATTATCCAAATACAGACAATTATATTTCTAAGTTTATGGCTCCGGCATATTCCAATATATCGGCAGGTATCGAGTTGAGACCTAAAGATTCGTTCTACAGTATTTATTACTCTCCTCTTGCAGCCAAGCTTACATTTGTGCAAGATGATTCGCTTTCTGCCAAAGGATTTTTTGGTGTAAATCCGGGTGATAAATTTAAAGCCGAGCTTGGTACATTTTTGAGAGCTACTTTCCAGAAAAAAATTATGGAAAATGTAAAGCTAATGAGTGATGTCAATTTTTTCACTGCTTATGACGACAGTTTCGGTAATGTAGATGTTGAATGGAATGTCCTTTTAAACATGAAAATAAATAAATTCCTTAATGCCAGTGTTAATACCAGCTTAAAGTATGATGATGATGTAAAAACCATTGAAAATAACGGAACTAAGGCAGGTCCGAAGGTTCAGTTTAAAGAAGTTATAGGTGTGGGTATCGGGTATAGTTTTTAAAGATGCACCTCACCTCACCCCAGCCCTGCTCCTTTGGAGAGGGCTATCCAATCCATCATCTCAACCTTAGAATATCGCCTTCGGTAGGCACATATTCCGGGTCTTTCTTATTCATTTTATATATCTTTTCGACCTTCACGCCATACAATTGCGAAATACTGTACATCGATTCGCCTACCTCAACAACATGCTCGTAATATGGCTTGTCGGCTTTTTTCTTCTTTTCCTGAAAATAAACCAAATTACCATCCTGCAAGGGAAAATCGTTGGGAACCTCATTGTATTCACACAAATCTTTAAGGTCAAAACCAAATTCATTAGCTATAGAGGCATAACTATCGCCCCTTTGTGCTATAACATACACCAATCCGTGGGTTTTATAAGGAGTATGTTTTACCCCCGACATAACAGGGCTCACTATCTGCACTTCATCTTTTTCGACATGCCGTTTGCCACCTTTTTTGTCGAATTCATATAGTTCGTAATCTTCAATCAACTTTATCAATTTATTGGCATAAGCCCTATCGGTAGCATACCCTGCCTGTTGCAAGCCTCTAGCCCATCCCCTATAGTCTGTTATTTCCAATAAAAACAAATCGCTATACCGCTGTTTTTCGGTCAAAAAAAGAGAGTGATCATCATACGAATCTTCTGCCTTTTTGTATTTTCTAAAACAATCGTTGGGTGTATCGTCAGCGGCTATTACCGACTCGCCCTTCCATCCATTGTGGCATTTTATTCCAAAATGATTATTTGATTTTAGGGTCAATGAACTTCTACCCGCTCCCGATTCCAATAGACCCTGTGCCAAAGTTATACTTGCCGGAATTCGGTACTTCTTCATATGCTTGATTGCCAAATCTTTGTAATTCTCAATATAATCGTCGTACAAGGTATTTCGTTTTTTATCAGCGGCAGCTACAAAATAAGGAAGCACAGTGAGGAATACTCCTAAAACAAGTAGTTTTAAAATAGCTTTTCTTTCAAATGCGTATGACATCTTTATTTTTTTATATCTTTGGTTGTTGTCTATGGTCTAAGACCATTTTTACTTAAGCAAGTGCTTTAAAATCGTAAAAGTGTTGACAAGCAAACAAGTATATGAAACCTGTTAACTTGTTTGCTAATAAATCTGTAAATTTAAGTCACTTACTATTACTCAATAAACATTAATAACGGATGGAAAGTTTAGAATTACATACAAAAATAAGAGTTTATAGCTTAACAGAATGCCCAAAACAGAAAAAAGATCTAATAGAAAAAGCTAAAAATGCCACAAATTCGGCATATGCACCCTATTCTAACTTTCATGTAGGAGCTGCCGTGCTTCTCGAAGATGGTACTATAGTTACCGGTAACAATCAAGAAAATGCTGCTTATCCTTCGGGATTATGTGCCGAGCGGACTGCTTTATTTTATGCAAATTCGCATTATCCCGATCTGGCAGTCAAAGCAATAGCTATAGCAGCCAAAACAAAAGGAAACTTCACAAAAGACATTTGTGCACCTTGCGGATCGTGCCGTCAAGTATTGGTAGAGGTAGAAAACAGATACGCCACACCCATACAAATAATTATGTATGGCGAAAATCATATATATGAAGTAGATTCTATACGCGATTTGTTGCCTTTTTGCTTTGGCAAAAATTCGCTGAACGGATAACCCGAAAATAATACCTAAAATCTCACCAATTTACTTGCAACTTGTTAAGTTCGCGAGTTAATTGCCTAGCTTTTCCACCTGTTACACTATCCAGTAATTGCCAAAATTTTTCACCATGATTCATTTCTATGGTGTGACAAAGTTCGTGCAGCATAACAAAATCGATAAGGTGTTCGGGTAATAGATTACAGAAATACGACAGGTTAATACTTTTTTTAGAAGAACAACTCCCCCATCGTGACCGGCTTTTATTTATTTTCAGATCGATATAGGTAAAATTATTTTGTTTTGCCAAAGTAGACAACTTATGCGGAAAAAGACGATTTGCTTCGTATCTCATCGCTTTCTCAATAAGATATTTGATGGAATCTTGTACTTTAGTATCATCAAATTCAACACCTTCGGGACATATAATATGCAATATGCCTTCTCTAAGGCTCATGTAATAGTTTTGTATTTTTTGTACTTGAATGTGCAACGAAAAACTGAAAGTATGCAAAGTCGATTGTGGAGAGAAAGTCACAACAGGTTTTGTCGGTAAAGTTTCCAAACGAGGCTTCATTTTTTCGAAAACTTCCAGTATCTGCTTCATCGAAAATTGTGGAGGCACAGTAAGCTGGATAAAGCCCGATTTACGACGGGCAATCACACTCTTCGCCCGAACATTGCGGGTTATAGCAACCCGTCCTAATTCTTTATCCATAAATTCGTCGCTCATTGCTATTATGTTGGGTTTACATTTCATAAACAAAAGAAACTTGATCTTTTGTAATAAAAAATCAAGCTCTTCGCTAGTCTCAAAAAAGGCTGAAACCCTTATTTCTTTTTATGATTTTCTTTTATAAAAGCCTCTAAAGCCGCTGTCATAGAAGTTACACCCGGTAAGGGAGCTTCGCAATCGAGCCTTAGATTTGCATCTCGTACACCTTTAGCTGTTGTAGCACCAAAACAACCTATAGCCACCTCGCCCTGTTCAAATTCGGGGTAGTTTCTAAATAGCGATGCAACTCCCAATGGACTAAAAAACACAAGCATATCGTATTGCTTAATTTCTTCGAGAGTAAAATCGGTACTCACCGTACGATACATTACCGCCTTGGTATAAGCAATTTTTTTCTCATCCAAAACGCTTGTCATCTCATCGTTATGCACATCCGACACAGGTACCAAAAATACCTCTTTGTTATGCTTCACCAATGAAGGAGCCAAACCATCCATTTTTCCTGTGACACTAAAAAATATCTTACGTTTGCGGTATACAATATATTTTTGTAAATAAAGAGCCACTGCTTCCGAAATACAAAAGTATTTCATAGTTTCGGGCATTGTTATTCTCAATTCTTCGCATAGGGTAAAGAAATGATCAATAGCCACTTTAGCTGTAAAAACTATTGCAGTATAATCCGGAATATTAATACGCTGCTGTCTAAATTCCTTAGCATCCAAACCTTCAACCTTTATAAAAGATTTAAAATCGATTGTAAGATTATATTTCTCTGCAATATCGAAATAAGGAGACTTTTCTGTTGCCGGTTTCGGTTGAGAGATCAGCACTCTTTTTATTTTCAAAGCCATAATAAACCAATTAGATCAACTTTATACAAATAAATCAATACCTTATACAATATAATGTAAGGTATAATTTCAACGCCACAAAGGTAGGCAATCAAAAAGAAAAAATTAACATTCTCCTGTAAAAAAAAAGTAATTATGCGATAAAAAAGTATCAACTGAGATATTACAAACAGCGACAAAAAGAATACGAGCAAATAATCGTGGAAATTCTGTGAATATACCATCATCAAGGTAGGTACAAAAGCTATGATACCAAGCATCGATAGAACTATTGTACAACTTCTTAGCCATATTTTTATGTGATCCTTCAGATCGAATAGACACCCTAATATCTTATATAATAAATATTTTAAGAAAAGGAACACAAAAATTGTCAACATAAATAGCACAATAGTAAGGAAACTATGCTGTGGCAGTTTATATTGATCGGTTTCGAGAAAAGTATCAAAAATAACTACTGCCGAAAGTAGTATCGTTTGGAATATAAGAATAAAATTAAACCAAAATTCGGTTACCGTAGTTTCCCTAAATAAACTAAGGTTTCCGCTAGTAGAAAACAACAATCGGCTACTCTCTTTAAAAAAAGTAAAACCTCCTTTAAAAATACGTGTAAACATCAGAAAACAAAGCACAAGTAATGCCAATACACCATCGTCTTGCTCTAGAGTAAATATTTTGTTCACACCTGCATGTCCGCTATTTGATTGAGAGCGTTCGGTTATTAATTCGTGACGAACTGTAAATTTATCTTTTGAGAAAAAAAGGCTTGTGTCTTTTTCAAATGCAAATAAAGATCTATAAGTTGCCGAATCTTTTTCAGACTGCGCAATTTTCAAGCTATCCACCACGTAATATGTTACCTCTTCAGTATTCAAATCGGACACAATTTTAAATTTGCCACAAAGATAGTTATAACAATGCATCCTTGATACAAAATCATCAAGGATGCATTACATTTTTTTATTTATTAAGACAAGTTGCTTACTTATGAGTTGCAATTGGATATAGGATTGAGACGCACAAGCATTGCGTCTCTACTTGTAACTCCTAACTATTACAAATTAAAGGCTATCTTGATAACATCTATCGAATCGAGTTTTTCCCAAGTAAATAATTCTACTTCTTTTACCAACGGCTCAGGGTTGTATCTTGATTTGAAACTCTTAGTTACAAATTGGGGCTCACGTCCCATGTGACCATATGCCGCAGTTTCAGAATAAATAGGATTTCTCAGTTTCAAACGATCTTCTATGGCTTTGGGTCTCATGTCGAACAATTGTTCTACAATTTTAGCTATTTCACCATCCGAAAGATTCACATTCGCTTTTCCGTATGTATTCACGTAGATATTCATTGGTTTAGCCACACCAATAGCATACGATACCTGAACCAATACTTCGGAAGCAACACCTGCTGCAACCAAATTTTTGGCAATATGACGACTTGCATAAGCTGCCGAACGGTCTACTTTCGAAGGATCTTTGCCCGAAAAAGCACCTCCACCGTGAGCACCTTTACCACCATAGGTGTCAACAATAATCTTACGACCAGTCAATCCGGTATCACCGTGAGGTCCACCAATCACAAATTTTCCGGTAGGATTTACGTGATAAGTTATATTAGCATCAAAAAGACTGATGATATCGTCACGGAATTTATATTTTTCTTTTACCCTAGGAATCAGAATGTTTATTACATCCTTACGGATTTGATCCTGCATTTCTCGATCGCTCGCAAAATCATCATGCTGAGTAGATATTACAATAGTATCTATACGCAAAGGTGTACCGTTATCATCATACTCGATAGTAACTTGCGATTTTGCATCGGGACGGAGATATGGCATCAAAGCTAATTCGTTTTTGCGGATTGCAGCCAATTCGAGTAACAACGCATGAGACAAATCAAGAGCCAAAGGCATATAATTGTCTGTTTCATTGGTCGCATAACCAAACATCATACCTTGGTCGCCTGCTCCTTGATCCATAGGATCGGCTTTTTTATCTACTCCTCGGTTGATATCGTCCGATTGTTCGTGTATTGCAGATAATACTCCACACGACTTTGCCTCAAACTGATATTCGCTTTTTGTATACCCGATACGTTCGATAACATTACGTGCAATCTCGGGTACGTCTACATAGGCTTGCGATTTTACTTCTCCGGCTAATACTACCTGACCGGTTGTTACCAAAGTTTCGCATGCTACTTTTGAATTTGGATCATAAGCCAAAAACTCATCTAATAATGCGTCCGAAATTTGGTCTGCTACTTTATCGGGGTGCCCTTCAGAAACGGACTCCGACGTAAATAAATAACTCATATCTTTTAAATTTTATTTTGATTAAAATAAAAGAGGAGCAAAATGTAGTGTTGCAGAAAAAAATGAAGAATAATTTATTTTAGCATTTTTTCTTGTGGTTGCAATCGTACAAATCTATCCACCATAAACTGATACAAAGATATGCTTATTTTCGGAAACAAAAAAGATTGATACAAAATTATGTATCAATCTTTTATATATTGAGATAAATAAATCTTATTTAAAGTCTCAAAATCACTCCATATAATTTATCAAGAAATTATAATACAAGCAATTACATGTAAACACTATTATTTCTTAATAGCATCAAGTAACTGAGGAGCTACTGTATTTGCAGGATCCAATTCCAACATTTTTTCGCTATACGATTTTACGAGTTCTCTATCTGACTCACTCTTAGATTTGTCATATTGCAAATAGCTATAGTAACTTAAGTATTGATAAGCTTCCAACAATTCTTTTTTGTTACTTCCATCTGCTTTTCCGAGTATGATCGTTACAACCTGTTCATAATATGGCTTTGCCAAACCTTGTGTAGACTCAGGATCTAACAAAGAATTTGCGCGTGCTCTCCAAAAATATCCTAGATAACTATCTTTGATACGCTCTGTAACCGTAGTAAATGCCTTATCTGCTTTAAGCAAAGATTCTTTACCGGAGGCAACAATAGTAGGATCGGTATTTTTTACAGCACTGCTACCCACCATATAAGAGTATCTACCTAAAGTAAAAAAGTCGGTCGCCTCTAATTTGTCCTGATCTGATTTTTCAACATACAACTGATAATATTTAGCAGCATCAACATACTGACCTGCATCGGCGCAGGCTACAGCTATATCTTTGTATACCGGAGATTTAGACGGATCTAATTTTATGGCTGCATCGTATTGTAATAAAGCCTTATCCAACTGATTATTCTTGCTCAACAATTCGCCATATGTCATGTAATCCTGCACAATGTATTCGCTAGTACCCTTGTCTAAAGCGAAGAATTTATCGGCAGCAGCTAGTCCGTCAGTATAATCCTTAGATTGAAGGTAGCTATACATCAAAAGACGGTTCAATACAAAATTTTTCGGATCCTTAGATATACCTTCGTTGATCAAGACTTTAGCTTCTACATATTTTTTCGCAAAATATAATGACGCAGCATAACGAGTCAAATCATCTACAGTATAAGCTCCATAGCTGAAATATTTCTTATAAGCTTCAATGGCTTTCTCGTATTGTCCGTTATTCGAATAATAAATAGAACCTAGAAATTTATATGCTAATGAAAAATCGGGATTAATCTCAATTGCTTTTTGTAGCATTTCTACAGCCAATGTAGGATTTACATTTTCGTACACTTTTGCTGTTTTGATATAAGCCAAAGCCGAAGTAGGGTCAAAAGTGTACGCTTGTGCATAGCTACCTGCAGCTTCTCCCGCATTTGATTTTGCTTTTAAATCTCCCTCAAGAAGATAAATAGCAGGTGCTTTTTTATCTATTTTTCTTGCTTCTGCCAATTTTTCATCCCCTTTTTCTTTCATACCATTTTCGTGGTAAGCACTGGCAATTCGAACAAGTACAGTTATATTTTTCTTATCTTTTTTCAAAGCTGTAGAGAACTGCTCTTCGGCTTCTTTAGGACTAGTTTTTAACAAAAGATGTCCCAATCCCACATTATTAAGAACATAATCGGGTGATGCCGCCAATCCTTTTTCAAAATTGGCTTTCGCTTCAGCCATATTACCCTCGCGATAAGCTATTTCACCTAAGAAATAATAGGACTCCGCAGGAGATTTGCTTACTTGTTTTTCAAAATATTCTTTTGCAACTTGTAGCTCTCCAATACTTAAATAATCCGCCCCGATATTACCTTGGGCAAATATCGGTGAACTAAGTAATAAACCTAGGAAAGCTCCTAATAGATACTTTTTTTTCATCGTTAATTCTTATAATATAGTTTATTTCCTTGTTATTCAGATGTTATTATGTGCTACTATGTACTTCTTTCGCTAAATACAAATATTAGAAATGTTCTTGTACCGAAATCAATCTCATCGGTCTTGTTGCAGGTACTAATCCGGCTTTCAAGATAATTCTCTGACCTTTGTCATCTGCTACAAAGCTCGTAAATCCGGATTGCAATGTGCCTCTCAAATCCGACAATATAACATAAACATCGCGCCTTAACGGATATTCGCCCAGTGCCAAATAGGCTGCAAACGGTTGAAAACTATTTTGAACATTTGGTACATCATTTTTACTGACAGACATTACCCTAATTTTATTGGTAAAACTAAGATTTGTGCTGTCTTTAGGATTACTAACCCAATTGACTCCTATTACACCCATCGCATTGGGTGTTTTGGCAACATAATCGAGTACAGCTTTATTATTATCCTGAGCCTTCAATTCTGCACCCAACGGTGTACCTCTATTAATTGAATCTTTAATGAAACGCACTGTACTTGAGTTTGGATTATCGAATACAACCGATATTTTGTCATATTTAGATTGCGGATTGATAGATTTCCATGAATCAATCTCGCCTGTCATAATTTTTTTCAGAGCAGATACACTAATCAGTGAATCCGTATTTTCTTTATTAATTATTAGAGCAATACCATCTATTGCTATTTTTTGCGAACGAACTTGTAATTGTTTGTTAAGTAGTCCTTGTTTTTCGGCATCCGAAAGATCACGTGCCGCAATAATTAATCTAACACTGTCTTTTAGAAATAAATTCATTACATCCACTTCGTTGGCAAAAACGGGAATAATTGATGCCTCATCATTCAGAGCCTCAAATACATCAATATGCTCTTGAATTATTGGAGCAAAACAATCATCTACAGCTATTTGTGCCACTCCGCTGATAGGAGTATCAGTTCGTGTAATTTTGATTTGTCTGCTATCGCACGCTGAAAAAATTGCTACCAATAACAACATACAAAATAAACCAACTTTTCTCATAAATTTTGATAATTAAATAAAAACTTCACTAACTAAAAAAACGCATCCTATATCTTTCTCTCTTTCCACAGTCTGTATCCTCTAAAAACGGCATAAACTGCAACTCCTATACCTAAAATAATACGTGGTATAGAAAAATCATCTGTTGAATCATTCTCCCTAAAATTGTATGGTAAAATCCTGGGGGTGAACATAATTAAACTAGCTAACCCCAAGTATATAAAAACCATCAGAGCATTCCAAATGAGCTTAAATAAACTGCTTTTTTTATTATCCTCTTCCATCTCTGCTTATATTTTAAAAAAGAGAAGTGAATCTATATAAATATCATCAACTTCTCTCTTTTACATTATGTTTTATGTAAACTTCTTATTTGAAGTCATACATGGTTTACTTTTGTAGTTTAAACAACACCGGCAACGTGTAGTACACCGGAACACTACGTCCGTTTTGTTTACCAGGCACCCATTTAGGCATTGTTTTTACAACTCTTACCGCTTCTTTATCACAAGAAGGATCTAGAGACCTTACTACTTGTACATCAGAAACATCACCATCTTTTCCGACAACGAAACGAATTACTACGCGTCCTTCGATTCCGTTTTCAGCTGCAATAGTCGGGTATTTAAGATTACCACCGATGAATTTCATCAATTCGGCATCTCCACCCGGAAACTGAGGCATTTGTTCTACGCTGACGAAAGGTTTTTCGGGTTCCTTATCTTCAACAATCACTTTATGCTCTTTCAATTCTGCAATATCTACAGCGTTTTTGTCATCTGTTCCTTCTACTGTTGCAATAGAGATTTGAGTTTTCGATTCGATTAATTCATCTGCCGATTTCATTTCTTTATCGTCACTCACTTTACTGTCTTCTGTAATTACAGGAGGTGTAAACTGAATGGTCGCCTTCAAAGGGGGGGGAGGTGGTGCAGTTTCCTGACGGATAATATTTTCTTCCGGAACCTGTTCCTCTACTTTGGCTATATTCGATAATTCAAAAGCATCATCTATTCCGGCTTGGTGCTGAGCAGCCTTTACAGCTTCAAGAAATGCAGGTATCGCAGCCACAACTCCAACAAACACTAATACTACAAGAAATGCAACAACGTGTCTTTTTGAAGATGATTTGCGCAATTCGTACGCTCCGTAACTTTTGTTTTTGCCTTCGAATATTATATCACGCCATTCAGAGGAATTTAAGTTTATATCTTTTCCCATTTTTATGTTATTAAATATGTGATTTATCTTCCTCCAACTTTAGCAGATAATGCACCTTTGGATTCATAATTCTGTACTAAAAAATTATCTCCATCAGCCATATCCACAATAGCATATTTACCAATACTACAGATTTGCATTTCGTCGAGAACATCCACCAAATTTGCATACGATGCTCCATTCGTTGGTTTTATAACAACCACTTGACCATCTTTTGCATTTTTTATTTCACCGGATTTCTCTTTGAACTCTTTATCTGTAATTTTCTTTTTTGCTTTATCAATCCTTAGTTCTCTTATTTTAGCCACAGCATCGGCGTTGCGTTGCAACAAAAGTGCTCTAAAACCTGCAGGCGAATAATCTGTTACTTTTAGAGTATTATAATCATCATACTTAGGTTCGCCTTCGTAATAATAGATTTTATCTTTCTCTCCAAGTATCACGGTAATTGCTTTTGAGGCTTTTACCTGATTTTTATCCTGCTCTGTAAGGTCCTTATCTTTTGTGGGCATTACAATGTCCATAGTTTGAGGCTTACTCAAAGTTGTACAGAACATAAAGAAAGTAATCAAAAGCATGTTCATATCAACCATCGGTGTAAAGTCTACACGTAAATTGATTTTCTGGGGCTGCCCTTTTTTATGTTCGCCGCCACCGGTATCAACACTTGCCATAATCTTTCTGTTTTAATATTAAAGTTTTACGATTAAACTTCGGCAGGCATTGCCTTGAAAGTTGTAACCAAACTATATCTGTTCTTTTTTAAGTCTTGTAATGTAGACATTACATTCTTCACCAGAGAATAAGGAGTGCCTTGATCGGATTTGATAGCAATTGATATATTTTCATTTACTTCTGTAGCAGTGGTTATCCAAACAGCCAATTGATTATTTGGACTGATAATAGTATCGGTAGGAATACCAAATTTTTTTATCACCTCGTCTTGCTCACTCTGAGAGAGGTCAAGAAACGATTGCAAACGACTGATAGGCATACCTATGTGGGTCTGATTTACAAAAGAGTTGATTTGCTTTTGAGTAAACGTTATATTATATTGCTTTCCAATACTTTCTAACACTTTCTTTTTATCACCGGGTCTGTCTAAATTCATAAAAACCTGTCCTTTGGGGTCAATCAAAATAGTCATGACATCATATTCAGGAATTTTCACCTCCGAAACCGAAGCAGGAGTCAATACCTGAACAGGTTCTTTGGGTATGAAAGTAGCTGTAAGCATGAAGAATGTTAACAAGAGAACAGTTACATCACTCATCGCCGTCATGTCGATGAACGTATCTAGCTTTTTTACTTTTACTTTACTCATTTCTTCTTGTTTTTTTCTTACTTATTAGAGTGAAATTTTTCATTTATTCCACAATCATTCATCATAAAAAATGATAATTATCTTCCGTGCTTAGAAGTATATGTTTGACCAATCGCAAAACCTACCTCATTTACAGCGTCGGTTACATCTTTAACTTTTCCTTGGAAATAGTTATAGAAAATAATTGCAACAGCACCTGTACCGATACCCATAGCAGTATTCATAAGTGCCTCAGCGATACCTGTTGCAAGAACTGTTGGATCGGGAGCACCTTCATGTCCCATAGCCGAGAACGATTTGATCATACCAAGTACTGTACCGAATAGTCCGAATAATGTACCTAGAGTTGAGATAGTAGCAATTACCGATAAGTTTTGCTCCAAATATGGAAGTTCCAAAGTGGTAGCATCTTCAATTTCTTTTTGGATAACTTGAGCTTTCTCGTCGTTATTCAACTCAGTGTAAGTTTCTACATCTCTGTATCTAACTAAACCTGCTTTGAGGATGTTAGCAACCGAACCTTTTTGTGCATCACATAATTTTTCGGCACCGGTTATATCACCTGCTTCTAATTTAGCTTTAGCTTCTGCTACGAATTTAGGCACACTACCTTTTCCGCTAGCTCTGTTCAATGCAAAAAATCTCTCAACAGATAAGCTAAGTGCTGTTAAAAGAAGGGTGATAACGATAGGAATTACATAACCTCCTTGGTATAGGATTGCAAATACATTACCTTGATGTGGATGTCCTTTTTCGTCAAATCCTGATTTATCTCCGCAGATAAAAAAGAAGAAAGCAAAAGCGACGATAGCACAACCCAAGATCACCAATCCTGCCGATACTCCTTTAGATCTAGATTTTGATTTTTGTGGTTTAGTTTCCATAATAATAATAAATAAATTGTTTAAATTAATTAGTAATATTCAAATATTTAATTTTCGTAATATATTTTTTTTTAGACGATATCGGTATTCTGATTGATGTTCTAATAACCATATCTAAATACAAATATATAAATTGATTCATTGATAGCAACCATTTATAAGAAAAAACCTGTCGAATACACTTTTTTTATTCAAAACACAAAAACCTAACCAATATTCTTTTTTGGTTAACAAAAGTACACTCAAACTATGCTTTATTTAGCTTATCAAGAGAAGTAATCTGCTTAAAACGGTGTTTCGTACCTAACGCAATTGTCAACTTATACATCAAGGCTTTCTTCGGTATCAAATTCTTACTATCTATAACTCGACTATACTTTTGCAAAAGTAACAGTTATATTCTTTTGTGCAAGAAAGCTCTATAAATTCTTTCTATTATTAACTAAACTTAATTCTATTTCTTGACAAAAATATGCTATATAACATATTTTTATTGCTTTTGAAAACATAAAGCTTCATTAAGAGCTATAACTGCATCATTATATCGTTCGCGACGAATTACAAACTGCATATTCACTTGACGTAACGATTGTCCGAAGCTTTCGATGTTTATATTTTGCTCATACAGAGCCTTTGCCGCTTTATATAAGAAACCCGGCATAGCGATATTCGTACCCATTACGCAGATTATAGCAACGGCTTCGGTACGCACCTGATAGAAATTTTGTTTCAGGTCGAGGATCAATTCCTTCGACTTGGCATTCTCCCAAACAATCATAGTTATAGAGTTGGCATTGGTAGACTTAAGAATATAACTCACTCCAAATTTCTGAAAATGAGTCATTATACGTAAATCGAAGCCTACTTCTCCTACCATCATGGGATCGTGTATTTCTACGGCAATCACTTTGGTGGTTCCGGATACTATTTCTACTTTGGCATCGGGCGATATGTATTCGCGGGTAATCAAAGTTCCCGGATGATTGGGTTCAAATGTGTTCTTGATACGTATATTTATCCCCGCTAATTCCAAAGGTTTGGCTGCTTTAGGATGAATGGCTTCCATCCCTATATCGGCAAGTTGATCGGCTATTATATAATTGGTACGCCCTACGGGTACCGCTTTGTCTATGCCTACAATACCGGGGTCGGCACTCGACAAGTGGTACTCCTTGTGTATTATAGCTTCATCGGCTTTCACCTGAACAGCTATTTTACTGAAAGTAACCTCTGTATACCCTCGATCGAAGGCTCTCATAATACCTTCTGTACCTTTGGTGTATCCGGTAGCTACGCACAAAACTTTATCGAACTCGATACCTTCGAAAGCTTTGGCTATACGCTCGTCAATAGTCAAAGGGAGAGAATCATTAAAACCGCACAAGTCTACAAATCGGGATGTAATTCCGTTGTTGTTTAATATGTTTACTGAATTCCATGCCGAATGTGCTTCGCCTATCGATGCTAGAATTTCTCGGGCTGCCAAGCAAATATCTTCGGTATTTACGTATCCCGAAGCCAATACTTTGCTAAGGCTGTAAAGCATCACTTTAGCCTGTTTGATACGATATTCGATAAATTCTTTTGCTTCAGCCTGATTGAGACCTATTTCGGCAAAACTTTTATTGATATGCACCAAACGTTGACAAAGGTTGTCGAGACCGATACTATAATCTTCATTCCTAAGAAATTGGATATACACGCCGGGATCTCCAGTCTTCTTATGTTCTAATAACCAGTTGGTCACATTATTATAGGCAGAAACTACAAATATTCGGTTGTAATAATCATCAGGGGTACGATCTCCCTTTATGATATTAGACAAAACATCCTGAAATTGAGACATAGAAGTGCCTCCAATTTTTTCAACAGTTAGCATTTTATTCTTTTAGATCTGTTTATTAAAAAAAGTATTCGATACAATTACCTATTTTTCAAAAATTTACACACTTTACTGCTTATAAGATGTGCAATAAGATAGATAATCTTAATAGCGCAAAAATAATAATAAATTAACCATTTGTGGCACTGTCAACCTATTAATTTCGAGTTTTCTATAACAAATATACAGTGGCGATCAAAAATCATTCGATATTTGCCTAAATTATTTTCCGAACATTTTCGTTAATTAACAACTATTTAAAATAACCTTAGTCATTCCCTTTTGGCATCTGGCAAAAAACAATTTGGTAAACCTACAATTGCTCTTTATTGATTTTTTCGGTTATCCACAATATGCTCCTACATTTATTTTTTATCTTTGCAAAAACAAAAAATATGGCATCTTTAAAACACTGGGTATCAGCATTACGTCCTCGTACTTTATTTTTGGCAGTTGCCTCCACCATTTGTGCAAATGGCATGGCATATACGACAGGACAATTCAGCATAAGCATTTGTATTCTCGCTACATCAATAGCAACATTGCTTCAATTACTATCTAATCTGGCAAACGATCTAGGCGATTATCAACATGGCACTGACACAACTGGACACCGTGTAGGTCCTACTCGTACGGTGCAAAGCGGAGCTATTACTCCTCATCAAATGAAGGTTGCGATCAGTATTACAATCTGTTGTTCGATGCTTGTAGGTGCAACTCTGATATATGAGGCATCCCAATTTATGAATATCGCTTATATGGTGTTGTTTCTTTTTTTGGGAGCTGCTGCCATATGGGCAGCCATAAAATACACAGCAGGAAAAAATCCATACGGATATAAGGGATATGGCGATATTTTCTCTTTCTTTTTCTTCGGTCCTGTTGCGGTAGTGGGAACATACTTTCTACATCTGCATAAGATGACGTTTCAGCCTTGGTTGCCGGCAATCGGATTAGGGTTGTTTACGGCTGCCGTACTCAATATTAATAATATGCGGGATATGGAAAATGATCGTAATTCGGACAAAATGACACTGGCTATTCATCTCGGCTTATCAAAAGCCAAGTTGTATCATGCTTTCCTTTCAATTGGCGGCATAGTTTGCTTTATCGCTTATGGCTTTATTTATAATATGCTGTGGTACAGATATCTCTATATGATTTTGTTGATACCATTTCTTATCATACTTCGCAATATATATAAAACGGAGGATAACAAGTTATTAGACCCTTATTTGAAGTTTACGTCTTTGTCGGCTTTTGTTTTATCGGTAGGGTTTGCGATTTGTATCAATCTACACTATTAATTTACCGGCCTATAAACGATCGAATTCAGGTCAAAATAATCTAAGTATGCTCTATTTTGCCATACATCCGGATATTGAGTCACATCAGTATATTCAGGGTAAATATCAGGTATTACTATTTGCTCATTGATGATGATATCTCTCACGCCCTTCTTCTTTTCTTCATATATAAAATCAATTCGGCTCTCCATTAAATAATGAAAACGATAGACATTTCTACATTTTACACTGTAATCAATCATAAATAAGACACAGCCACATAATAATAAAAAATAATATGCTTTTGATCTCAATGTACATACAGATTGGGTGTTTTGAAATAATATACCTAAAGCAATAATCATAAAAGAGATTATCCCAAACCAAGCTCTCAATGGAAATTCGGGAGATGCTACCATGCACCAAATAGAAATATTTCCTGCTATAAAAAATACCAACGAACTAAATAAAACTTCTTTAGATATTTTGTTCTTATTCTGTTTTACATATACATACATGCTAGCCCCGTACAAAGCATACAATAAAACCAGCATATACCAAAAGTTAACCATAATAGAATAAATTCGGTAAGGTAATAATTGAAATAGCGATTTATGAGCTTGTCCCAATAATGCCAATGTTTGATTCATTCTCACATAATTTCCGGGAGCCATAACCATTATAATATAGCCAATGCATACACCTATCAAACCACTGACAGCCCAAAACTTTAATTTCTCACCTTTAATTTTAGGATAGACAATAAATGAGATAATTATGAAGATCATTGCAAGAGCTGTATTTTCATTTGTCCAACCGGCAAGTATACCCACCAAAAAGAATAAAAGAGTTCTACCTATGCTTTCTTTCGACTTTTTACCTGTAAAAAATAAAAAGTAAGGATATACAAATAAAATGATAATTAGTGTTCCCCATAAATAGTTAGAAGCGCCTGTTAACCAAATTACTGTAGAAAAAAAAGCCGGTTGTAAGAACCAAATAGATATATTTATCAAAATAAAAAAAAGTACATCAGAAGATACCTTTTTTTTACAGATATAATAAATAAGATAAACGTAAGAAATATATGCCAAGCTATTCAGAACATCCATAATAGGCTTATCAAGAAGAAGCAAAAATTGATCTATAGTGTGTACAACACTTCTTCCTCCCCATATGTTATAATGATTATATTGCGACTGGAGTATGTCTGAAACAGATTGAACATGGCGAACCGGTAACTCACCACAAATAAGAGAGTAATTCCAATCATCAAGACAAATAGGATAGTAAATATTTAATATCAAAATCAATCCGAAGAATATAATTACAGCTATATAAAGGCATACCTTTGAGGCATTCAACTTATGGACAGTATTGATTAAATTATTTTTTTCACCTCTTAACATCATAAGTATTACAAATTATTTGTTGTCGCATTTTAGAAAACGCTAAGACTCGAAGGCACAAAGTTTTTTTCTTGCATATATGTTGAATGATCGCGTCTTTGCCTCTTTGCGTTTAATATAAAATACGTCATTTATTGTTTTCAATTACTTATATTTACCCTTCAAATTCTATTTTATTATCTCCTAAACTTTTGATTCGCACTTACTAAAGAGTATCTATTTTTCGACACCATACACTCCCGTCCTTCAAAAAGGAAATAGCAAAGGTAATACAATAATCATTATAATGCCCATAATTATTTGCAAAGGCAATCCTACCCTCACATAATCTATAAACTTGTATTTACCTGCCGACATTACCAACGCATTGGGTGCAGTAGAAAATGGCGAAGCAAAACACATACTGGCAGCTACCGCCACCGCAAACATAAACGGATAGGGACTTACACCCATGTTCACAGCCGCTTGCATACCAATAGGTGCAAAAAGCAGTGCTGTAGCCGTATTGCTGATAAAGAGAGTTAATATAGATGTTCCGAAATAAATGCCTGCCAATAGAGCATATGGACCATAAGCCCCCAACCCGCCGACAAGGGTATCCGAAATAAGTCCGGCTGCTCCTGTTTGCTGAAAGGCAACCGCCATAGGCATCATTCCGGCAATGAGTACTACACTTTCCCAGTTGATATTTTTATACGCCTCTTCCATATTGCGAAGACAACCTGTTAAAACCATCATTACGGCAGCAGTTAAAACGGCAATAACAGGAGCTACAATATTGCTCACCATGGCAATAACCATCAATACCATTATAATAGCTGCTACGGGTGCTTTATGATCCAATGTAACCTTTGCTGCCTCCTCTAATGGCTGACCAACAAGCACTAAATCTTCCTGCCGATTGCCTAAACTGGCAATATCGCCCCACGTTCCCTGAATAAGAAGAGCATCGCCCGAATGAAGCCTCTCTCGCTGTAAGTCACCCATTTTATACTCATTATTACGCTGAATACCAAGTATGTTTACATTAAATTCGTCCCGAAAGTGAGCATCAATAATCGTGCGGTTTACCAATTTCGAATTGGGCATAATAAATACTTCGGCAATACCAATATCTTTAAAATCGAAAATATCCTTGTTTCCTTCCTCTGTCTCAAGTAATAACAACTCTTTCTCTTCAATAAAACGAGTCAAGTTATTTTTCTTACCATAGCATACCAATATATCGCCTTTCTCGATTTCGGTATTAGGTCCTGCAACCACCTCGTTTACACTTTTATTGAAACGGGACGCATTAATTATTTTCTCGACAGACACCACACTTACATTATATAGATTGGAGATACCAAGTTCTCTTAAAGTCTTACCTATCATATCCGAATGTTCGGGAATACTCAAGTGGGTCAGTTTATGTAATTGATACTCATCCGCCAAATCATCCAGCGTTTTACCTTTTCTTTTAGTTTCATTAATTCTATCGTCTTTCGATAGGAATATTTTGCCAAGAAAATACAAAACAACAATACCAATTCCTAAACATACTAAGCCTACAGGCGTAAAAGAGAAAAAACTTAATGCCTCGAATCCGTTCTTTTCCAGTTCTTCGCTGATAATTAAGTTAGGAGGTGTAGCAATCAAAGTAAGAATACCCATACTACTGGCAAATGCCAAAGGCATCAAGAATCGGCGTGGGCTGATATTGGCACTTACGGCAATACTGACAACGATAGGCATCATCACCGCCACAGTTCCGGTATTACTTACAAAAGCTCCTATCGAAGCGGTAACCAACATTACGAGAACAAACAATTTGATCTCGCTGTCTCCTGCCAAACGGAGTATCTTAGAACTTATCAATTTGGCAAGCCCTGTACGGAAGATTCCTCCCCCAACAATAAACAATCCCACCATCATTAATACAATAGAACTCGAGAAACCCGACAGTGCTTCCACCGGTGTTATTATATTCGCGAGTACCAAGGCTAGCAATGCACACATTGCCACCAGATCAGACCTCACCTTTCCACTCATAAAAAAAGCCGATGATACGAAAAGTATGATTAGAGTAATATTCATCGGGGTAAAAATTGCAGACATATTTATTTGCTCTTTAAATTTTGTAGGAAACCCATGTAGGGGTGGGGTTCTACTCCACCCGAGTAATATAATTTTCAATTTATGGGCAGAGTAGAACCCTGCCCATACGCCGAACCTCGAAAAATATACATAGTATACAAAGATAACAACTTTCGCATTCTATTAAAAATTCTTCAATCTCTAAAATTCACTAACTTTGGCAAAGATTTTGTAGAGTATATGACAAATGATACCTAAGACATGATCTGCTAACAAACAGATAAGTGTCTTAATTATTTATGTAACAGTTGATAAAGAGCATTTTAGATATGAAGGATACAAATAAAAACGAAGAATTTGAGTCACTCGAAAATGATGTAAACATAGAGGATGTGACAAATAAACAGTTGAATGACATAAACGAAGACGAGGATAGTGCCAATTTGGCTGAAAACTTAGAAAAAAAGTTTGAAGATCTCAACGATTCGTATTTACGCCTGCATGCAGAGTTTGACAATTACCGCAGACGCACCATGAAGGAAAAAACTGATCTTTTGAAGACCGGTAACGAAAAAGCCATTCTAGGTGTTCTTACTATTGTAGATGATTTCGAGAGAGCATTGCCTAATCTTCCCGAAGATGCCAAAGAAGGTATAAATCTTATTTACAATAAGTTTTTAAACTTTTTAGCTCAAAACGGAGTAAAAGAAATAGATGCGTTGGGAGATACTTTTGATACCGAGAAGCACGAAGCCATCACCACCATACCCGCTCAGGATGAAGCCCAAAAAGACAAAGTAATAGACTGCATACAAAAAGGATACACTTTAAACGATAAAGTGATTCGTTTCCCCAAAGTAATTGTAGCAAAATAAGGTTTGTAACCTTAGAAAACCAAACAAATGGCAAGTAAAAGAGATTATTACGAAATATTAGAAGTTCCGAAAACTGCAACAGCACCGGAAATCAAAAAAGCGTACAAAAAGAAAGCAATTCAATATCACCCCGATAAAAATCCGGGCGATCATGCAGCAGAAGACAAGTTTAAGGAAGCAGCAGAAGCTTATGAAATATTGAGCGACGAGCAAAAACGTGCCAAATACGACAGATACGGGCATGAAGCTCCCGGAGGCTTTGGAGGTCATGCAGGCGGAGGATTCTCTATGGACGATATATTTTCGGAATTCGGAGATATTTTCGGAGGTCACTTTGGAGGAAGCTTTAGTGGGTTCGGCGGAGGTGGCGGCAGACGCACCAACAGAGGTTCGGATCTACGTGTAAAAGTTAAACTTACGCTCAAAGAAATAGCAACAGGTGTTGAGAAAAAAATAAAGGTAAAAAAATACGTTGCCTGTCAACATTGTAAAGGAAACGGGGCTGAAAACGGAACAGCTTACACCACCTGCTCAACCTGTAACGGGGCAGGAAGCGTAACCCGCATCGTTAACACAATGTTAGGGCAAATGCAAACCCAAACCGCTTGCTCGGCTTGTAATGGCGAAGGCAAAAACATCACCAAAAAATGTCCTCATTGTTCGGGTGAAGGTATTGTCCGTGAAGAAGAAGTGATCAATATCAATATTCCGGCAGGAGTTGCCGAAGGTATGCAACTGTCTATGAGCGGCAAAGGTAACGCAGCCCGTCACGGCGGTGTAAATGGCGATCTTCTGATTGTTGTTGAAGAGGAAGCACATCCTGAACTTTTGCGTGACGAAAACGATGTAGTTTATAATCTGCTATTAAGTGTTTCAACGGCTGCTTTAGGTGGTAATATCGAAATACCCACTATTGATGGAAAGGTAAAAGTAAAAATAGATCCGGGAACTCAACCGGGGAAAGTACTTCGCTTAAAAAATAAAGGACTACCTAGCGTGCATCGTTACGGAACGGGCGATTTGCTGATAAACATCAGTGTGTACATACCCGAAAAATTAGACGATGCTGAAAGGAATATCCTTTCGGGTCTCGAAAATTCGCCTAACTTTCAGCCTAATAAATCGATAAAAGACAAAATATTCAGTCATTTCAGACGTATGTTCGATTGATAAATAATTGAAATAAAATAGTATCAATATTGAGAAGAGGCAAATTTTAGTGTGTAAAATTTGCCTCTTCTCGATACTAATTAAAAGCCTTATCTCCTATATTACAATTAATAATTATCGATTGAACGCAATAACCGATACACGCGAAACCATTGAATTAACATCAGTAGATAGAGCCCCTGCATAACCGAATGTAACCGGATTTGTATTAAAACGAACTTTACCGACCCAACATTTTGCTTCTAATGTTATGTCATGTGTACCTGCACCTAGCGTAACTATTTTTTGTGAAGTGCTGTGATTGCCTAATCGAGTATTGGGTACCCCATCCGTTGCCGAAAAGTAGGAAGAAATTTGTTGAACACCATCCACTTTCAAGTTAATAGTTCCTTGTGTACTAAGGCCAACATCTACAGGTACTGGCAATGCCGAATAAGTAATCAATAGGGTAGATTCTTTGTTTAAAGTAATAGTAGCTGTATTCATAGGGATTACACCGGTTTGCCCCGCATTTAAAACTAAAGGAGTAACAGAACTTCCCAAAAATTCATATACACCCGAAATAGCTCCGGGAATAGATATCGCCGGCGTTGCAAAAGGTCTTGATATAATCTGCCAAGTAACCCCTGTAGCAGTTGTACTCCCCGTGCTTATGATGGTTAAAGCCTCACCCGACCCTAAGCTCAAACTACTTGTATTTTTATCGCTAACTTCTTCTATAAGCTCCGAACCACTCGTTTTCACAGTAAGTGAATAAGTCTGGCTACTATTTTTAATCACATAGATACGACCTTTAAAATTGGCCGATCCACTTAGAGCTGCCGGCAATGTCGCTATACCATCTGCCGTACCATTCCATGCTACAAAATAATCGTTATCTAATGCAAAATTAGTAGAGTTATTAGTTGCTACATTAGTGGCAAATGTACCCTTTACATCCAATGTACTTCCAGGTGTCTCGGTATTGATACCTACTTGAGAATAGGCTAGCCCTGCCGTCAAAAATAAAATAGCCGTTGTTGTTAGAATTCTTTTCATAATGTAATTAAAATTTTCTGTTTATTATTAGTTAATTGGTGATTCGTTTTGGTTAAAAGACATACTTAAATCCAGTAAATTTGGACTCAAACAGAATATCAAAAATGAAATTGAAGCCCCTGGGCGGCTCCGAGTGATACTTTGGTAATTGAATTTGATTTTGTTCATAATAAAATATTAAATTGATAATAGTGTGCTATTTTTATTTGCGTTCCCGGTGAGCTAGCAACCGTACTCTTTGGGAATATATTAAAAAAGGGGAGGTATTTATTAGCCATAAAAAAATAGCAGTAGCGTGTAATCACTACACACCACTGCCGGACATAGCTGTGCCTCAGGAAATTGATTGTCAAGTACAGATACAGAGTTCAAACGACAACAACACTCTGTACAAATTGAACTGAGAACACAACGTGAATTATAATAATTGAGGAAAATACAATGGAAAAAAACCAACAAGTCTAAAAGACCTACCGGTAAATTATAAAACGAATATCGTACGAAGGGGAAATATCTAAAAGTGTAAACCTTAGTGTCATTTTGACACAAAGTCGAATTTTGACAAAAAGTTTGGCGTAATAAAAGTTTACTTCTACTAGTTAGTAGCTCTCTCTCTCTCTCTCTCTCTCTCTCTCTCTCTCTCTCTCTCTCT
>JAVBJR010000276.1:0-5699 GCA_031546965.1 Dysgonomonas sp. | reverse complement strand
GCAGCAATTTGCACATTTTTTCGCTTTCTGAGTTCCTTTATATACATATGCAACATTGTGAATAACAATAGACATATCAATGCATATTGATATTTTTATTAATCAATGAGGAATGACAATGAAATTAGTCTCATTGTCTTCTGCATACTTGCTCGAATTTCCTTTCTCATAGATAATATGGCAACAATACATCATATGTTCGTTTCGATTGGAGTGTGAAAAAAATAATGCGTGTTAGCATGGATGGATAACTTTTGTCAATAAATACATAAATGATAGAAATATTTGTCATTCATCCATATATTGAATTCCACATACAATGTATTAGGTTATATTGTCTTTTTTATATCACTTTGCGAATATCGGATTTATTCCTAAATATGCATATATGTGTATACAGTATATGCAAATATTAAATCTTATCAAACTGCTCATTGGAGAAGTAATTTACAAGTAAAACCCAGTTAATTTAAATGTAAGTGGTTGGCGGTTTATATGTTTGTTTTTAAATATAATGAGTACAATATTGTACCCAAATACAGGGTGTTTCAAAAGTAATAGTCAATAATTGTGTAGGTGGTATAAGGTACTAAACTGAACATTTTGAGCATAGGAACCTAGAGGTGCCGACGTCAATTCAAAAAGTTATGACTGTTGTAATTTCGGAGATGCAACCCCATTTAATGCATGAAGTACATTTGTAACATTGACATATATAGTCTCGCACAGCAAATATGCATGTTTTATATCACTAATAAGCAATATTTCAATAGACAACAATGTTAATATTTTAATTTGTGCTGTTATTGGAAGTAACATTTTCAACTAATAAGGACTGATGACAAAATATTGCACTAACAAATTTCATATATCCCTTCCGAAACTGACGATTAGTGATTCCATATATAAATCCATTCACAACACTGTTACAGAGCAAGAGATAAACAGACCACTGCATCAATTCAACCGGAAGCGGGAACTTAACGCTAACTAAAATAACGTATATTGCTGCGGGAAAACTCAAAAGTAAAAATACTGAAAACACTGTGAACATGGTTTTGATTAGTGACATGTCCTTTTTGGAATAAATTTGACTTCCGGCTGTATTTCTTACAGATACTTTTCTTTTCGATTGACGCACAAGCATCAATATTTTAAAGTAACATACACAGCAAATCGAAATGGACAACAAAAGGAGTATAGCAAAAATAAGCAAGTACCATGCTGGCAAATTGTCCATCTCAAGTATGCAAAGTTTCACCCTATCATCGTACAAGAAAGACTTTCTTCCGAGCATAAATGGTGGGATAAGAGATGCAATGATAACTGCCCAGATGAATATAAGATGAAGAGGAATAATCCGTTTTGAGAAAAATCTTGAATACAAAGAATTACGGCACACTTTGAAGTACCTGAAAAATTGATAAGGTTAATCGAATAGATCTAATCTCTGTGCCATATTTCCAAAACACTGACAATACTAAATATCTGTCTAGCAAATACAGACACAGGTACAATTGCAGTAAAATATAACATGAATGGACCTTAACG
Source organism: Dysgonomonas sp. (assembly GCA_031546965.1). GTDB lineage: Bacteria > Bacteroidota > Bacteroidia > Bacteroidales > Dysgonomonadaceae > Dysgonomonas_A. Next base: position 4,148 of record JAVBJR010000276.1, on the reverse strand, counting down.
CTGCTGCAATTTTTCCTAAGGCTAAGAAACACTTTCATAAATTAGGAAATATTTATAAAAATAGTCTCAGATTCATGTTCAACGTTTTGTTAATTAACACTTGGCATTACAACAGCTTTGTATTTTAAAATAAAAAACGGCTAATATTTTCCGGATAGCCGTGATATTAATTATAATCCTAATACAATTTAGCATTAACCATTTGAAAAAGTTGATTTGATAAATGAGGTTTCGTTTACTTTATCATCATACTAACTAAGCAATTTGTACAGCTGTTGACATGCTTTGGAAAGCTAGGACATGAGGAAATTTGTTGGTTGGTGGAGCAGTTGATTATCCTAGGCAAGGCCCTCTTTTAAAATGAATAAGTTCTATTGTTATTACAATTTCAATCATGGTGTAGATCAGGCTAAGTTCATGCCATATGCACACAATAAATTTAAAATGCGAGAAAACGACCTTAACTGCTTAACTTTTCATTAAACAATCATGTAAAGAAACATTACATACCTTTCACATGCAATAGCACCTATATTCAGAACTGATATCATGGTTCCACCACCTGCAATTGATCCAGATATAAAGCACGCAAAATTTGGCAGAATGTCGCCAGTAATTGTATTTATAACAATGACTGGAAATACAATTCCAGTATTAAAAAGATCAACAACAGCCAGGTTAAAGATGAAAACGTTTCCCAAATTTTTCAACTGATTTTCGAGTAGGATAGCTCCAATTATCAACAAGTTTCCAATCATTCCTGCAATTCCCAACGAAAGTATAGCCACTGTACAAAATATTGCATACGGTGTCATGATGGTGACTGAAGACTGAAATATGTTGTAACAATCTTGCTATTTGCTTTCTGAGCTGATTTATATGGATAATTTCGTCAATGAATGAAGAATATGGTCGAACATCCCACGGATGCCGATACAATTTGAGTTGATATCGTGCAGAGCAATGCGGAGTCACAAAGAAATGATTTCTATTGTTGCATATATAGGTGACAATAGAAGCCTACTGCATTCAATTTCCTTTCTGGAAGTCAGCATCAAGAAGTTGCATTACAATGCTATTTATTTCGATCCTCGCACATTGCATGGCCAATTGTGGAGAATATGGTAATAAATTATTGACAATTGCGTGTATGTTTTGCCAATAAATCTGAAGTATATGGTAGTTTGCCTTGTAGGTATTAGGCACAGTCAAGAAGTTATAGTTGTAATCATTTTTCCGAAAAAATGAATGCGTTATTCCGGTTATCCTAATTTTTGTTACAAAGTACATACCTTTACCTATTTCCAAGTAATTGCCAAATTTGTTTAATCAATTATGTTAATTTGGTACGAGTTTTCCTAGGCCATCTTTTAAAAATGTCCTTCCAACTGCAGATAATCATGTTTGAGCTCCAGTTTTGTCCTCTTCATCTGGTGCGTGTATAAGGTCCTTTTTCGTGGGACCGAACACATGAAAGGCATACATAAGGTGCAAGGTCTGGACTGTACACTTGGCTTAATTCTTTATAAAAAATTCTATATAGGTTACACTTTTTGCTCGAGAAAAACGTGTCACTGCATGGATTTCAAAATGTTCAATTTGGAAGGTAGTCCCAAAGGACAAGTGTAACCCCACAGAAATTCATGAAGAATTAAGCAAAGTGTATGGGCCAGACCTTGCACCTCATGCCTTTCATGTGTTTGGTCCCATGAAAAAGGACCTTGTCCAGCACCAGATGAAGAGGACCAAAATGGGGTTCGAACATGATTATCTGTAGTTGGACGGACATTTTTAAAAGATGGCCTAGGAAAACAAATTTGGCAATTACTTGGAAAATAGGTAAAGGTATGTACTTTGTAACAAAAATTAGGATAACCGGAATTGCGCATTACGTTTTTTTGAAAAAAATGATTGCAACTAACCTTTTGACTGCGCCTCGTATATTGCACAAATATAACATGCGAGTGCATCATCAAAACAGGTTGTACATCTAATACAAGTCTTTAAATGCTGTTAAAATATAATCAAGCTAATACTTTTTCCTAAACTCATTGACTTGGCCCCTAATTCAATTTTAAAAGTTCTATAGATCTTGTGCTAGAGGAATATGTAACACTTAATAATTTTAAAGACTCAATACCGATATTTATTTAAACCACCTTTTTGATTTAACATACTACTCGCTGTCATTCCTTATTGTGAAATTTACAAAATTGAACTGAGGTGTATCATTTCATACGGAATACATTTTTCTACAAAATAATACAGAAACACATTTCTTATAACCATTGCGAAATTGGCTATTGGTAATTCCGTAAACAAATCCATTGACAACACTGTTGCTTAAGACCAGATAAGTAGACCACTGAAATAATTCAGTTGGAACGTGAACATTTGCACTAGTAAAAACTATATTGAGAACCTGAGGAAAGGTCAATATTAAAAACACAGAGAACAGTATGAACATAGTTTTGAAAAGCGACACATCCTTTTTAGTGTAAAGCTGACTTCGAGTCGCATTTGTAGCAACAACTCTTCTTTTCGATTGACGAACTTTCTGAAATATATTAAAATAACAAACACAGCAAAGCAAAATGGAGGACAAAATCAGGGTTGCTATAGTAAGCAAATACCATGCTGGCAAATTGTTTAGCTCTATTACACAAAGTTTGAATCCATCGTCATATATAAACGATTTTTCCCCACGAATAAATGTTGGAACAAGAGATGCAAAAATAACTGTCCAGATGAAAGCCACATGCAGTGGAATGATCCATTTGGAGAAAATTCTTGAATACCAGGCATTACAGCATACTTTCATATATCTACAAAATAAAATAAATCTCTACTGAGCTTGGGCAAGTTTTAATAATACATTAAATATATCTCCATGTACTTCACTTAATATTATAACATTTTGTAGATAAATGAAAATATTTACTGAAATTCGCAAGTTTATAGAACAGTCCAGATTATTTAAGTATTTATGAAAAACGAAATTGAGAGGTCTTCTGTTATCTAGGGATTCAATAAACCTTCGTTTTGTTATGTATGCTGGAATCATTTGCATTGATTTATTAAATCATACCAATCAGTAATATTTTACAAGACTACTTATTATATGTACAACATACGTTACTATAAGGTCTTAACTTCTAAGTTCTATAAAATAGCTTGACATAAACTGCGTTCTCCTGCAGCTGTATAGTGAAATCCGACGTTCTGATTGGTCGGGACTGTTTACTTATTGCGCTGAAGAAATAGTTCGTTGTTCAGCAAACCACAGAATAGAATAACAGAAACGTTAAGTTAATTTACCATCATTTATACAAAGTAAGAAACACAGTACCTGATATTTTCCCGTTTGTTTCTGGATTAGATCGACAAACACGAAACGTGAAACGTCGCTTTTTTTCCGAACGAAATACATTCCAGAATACGCTATCACCAAAGTCGCCATGTTTCCGTGCACGAAATGCACGGGCGCATTGATACAAATAGTCCAACCAATCAGAACGTCGGATTCCACTATACAGCTGCAGGAGAACGCAGTGTAATCATGTACATGCAGTCAAACCTTGTTAATTAACCTTTTTCATTAAGCAGCCATTGGCTGAAAAAACAATTAAAAATGGCGTCTTTAGTTGGGATGAAGTGGATAAACTGGTTTTCTGCCAACCAGTTTGCAGCTTTATCCCAACTAAGGCCTCCATGTTGGAAAAAGGCGGTGCTACTGAAAAAGGTCAATTAGACATCTGGATAAGTCGTCAAAATTTTAAGTCTATAGACTTGCATGTTAAAATACTCCGCTTAAATCATCACTCCACATAATTAATCATAAATTTTTAGTCCCACCGGCAACGAATTAACGAGGTTTGACTATATCGATATACTATTAGAAACTGAAAAGTCAACATTACCTTTCACAAGCAATTGCTGCGATATTCAGAATTGATACCATGGTTCCTCCAATAGCAACAGTTCCACTTAAAATGCATCCGAAAGTAGGTAAAATATTTCCAGCAATATTATTGGCAACAATAGCTGGAAAGGCAATAACAGTGACAAGCAAGTCAACAACTGCCAGGTTAATGATGAAAACATTTCCAAGGTTCTTCAAGTGTTTCTCGAGAAGAATAGCTCCTATT
>JAVBJR010001192.1:0-2771 GCA_031546965.1 Dysgonomonas sp. | reverse complement strand
AGCAAACGAGTGAACAAACCGTCGCAACAAGATGATGATTATGGTCATGATGATGACGATGCCATGGTGTCCATGACGTCATTACTTTCATTTATACCCTCCCTTTTCACATGCAATCTACTTTCATTTCGTACCTTGGTGAACTATGCAGTGAAACCTATTTAAAGGTGAACTGACACTGTTTTGTAACACCCCATGATATTCGGACTGTAGAAAGAATGATTAAAATTATAACTATGAGTTCATTTCTTTTCTTAGAAGTGTTGTAACAGATTGAAGTTTGTGTGTTTTTGGGCCTGTGCAGAGAGGCTAAGAGGGAAAACAATTCTTGTATGGAGAGTTTGTTCCAACTGCGTTCCAGCATATGAAGTGGGGAAACCACCAGTAGGCATTTTGCACGTTTTGGTGCAAGTGGCATGCCATACACACTGTCCCGGATATAAATTTTGACAGTGTGAGGACTTGAGGACCTATTTTAGGGTAAATTTGCGAATTTTTATTTAAAAAAAAAACGAATGGGTGGAAAAATTAGAAAAAATTGGACATATGCAAATACATGTTGTTCATGCATTGGAAATGTTTCAGGGAAATTGGTTGCAAGTATGGCATACTAATAGTACAGTGCTCTACATTAATTTTCTATGTATTTTGAAATAAGTTGATCACCTGTTAAAGTTGACCGGATTTTTTATTGAAACCGCGATTGGTCAACATACACAAGTTTCACTGTAATAATATTACATTAGAGTTTTTTGTATGTATATTCACATGACCTGACCACATTGTTGTGATAGAAACATATCAGCATTATTTAATTATTGAATGAATAAATGAATGAAAATTATTTTAAACAAAGTTTATATACGTTTGCCGTGAATGGTGTTTGTGGGTTTGTGTGTTTGTTTGTTTGTGTGTGTTTGTTTGTTTGTTTGTTTGTTTGTTTGTTTGTTTGTTTGTTTGTTTGCAGTGACGGCGCTTGTGGCAACGGACTTTAAAAGCTCAAATTCATAATTTACATTAGTGTCGATTTATAAATAAACTTATTACTCAAAAAACCTAGTTTTTTTCACGGCTTGTTAAATATCTATGTTGGAAATCCTGTCTATGGTACAATGAATACCTGTCTATGGTGGAAAGCTTTAAGGACCCTTGAGAGTTCACCACAGAAATGTTTTACTGAAAAAATTTATACACATTTATTACACATTATTATAAATGTCTAAGTTTTAAGTTTTCCTAATATTTTAATAAATTACATGAATTTGACCTGGATTTTTTTAACTAAAATCTAAATTCCCTGAGTTTTCCAGATTTCCCAGGTTTCCCTGAGTTGTATGAACCCTTCTTGACATTAAATATATAACACAGGAAAACAAGGAAATATAGGACAGTTATAGGAACACAAGAAGAAATAACAATGTAATTATGTTGTTTGTTGACAAACAAGTTTCTTGCTTCCACTTTCTAATTTTATTTAATTTGAGAAAAATGGCTACTGTGACCCATTTAATTGATTTCACGACCCACAGTTAGAAGAAAAAACAAACAAACAAAACAGTTGGCATTAATTAATGGTATAAATTGTTATTGTTTCTTGGATGTGACGTCATGAACAATGCACCAAAAAGTAGAGGTCAGTTTTATAGCCACGTGTTTTTTTGGCATCAATCACATCATTTATTATCATTATATTGGCTAAAAATACCAAAACACAATGTCGAAACAACGGTATATAAACGTTTCTGCGAAACCCATGTTAGTTTCTTTAAACTTATTAATTTTGTAATGGCCCATTGCATGCAGTGCATTGTATACAATTTATATATAAATAAATCTCCGGTTCACTTATCAACTTGGAAATGTTTTCAACTGTTAATGTATCAAGTAATATTAAATGTAATTAACAAGCTATAAATCAACTCCAGGAATTAAATTGCTAATTCACGTTAACAATTAAATATACAGCTGATGAATTGTAATATACTTTTTAAAGAACGTGATTTCATTAGTTTTTTTTTTCTTTCTTTAGACAATACTTAAACATAATAAATATTTCAGTTTGGCCACGTCACAAGTTTCCAATATACTTATATGGTAATATACAGTTTGTAAACTCAATTAATAAGTTATTACTGGTAACACACATAGGCTATACTGAAATGGCAAGACTTTCTTCATATATATATAGTACTGAATACATCATTAAATATCATTATCCATACATAATATTTGTTTGTTCTAATTTTTCTAATTTCAAATGTTTTAAAATTATAGTTTCATTTTCCCTGTCTATTTACAACATTTATTGATTAACAATACCTTGATTACTTATAAACATAGAAAATAATGAATTCCCTTAAAATCTCTTATTAATTCGGCAGAAAAGTTGCATGCAAAAATCCCAATTTTTATAACAATATAAATATTTACTAATCTGTCAGGGAAATTTCGCAGTTAGTTCAGAATTTCAATACATTAAATTGAATATTATATAATTCAATGTATAGTGCGTCTCAACTTAAGATTGCACACGTCAACGATTGCCAAGAATTAATTTCACAAAATATGTAGGTCGAATTTTGAAAACATTATTGTCAATTAACTTTATTAAGTATATTCCATGAACTTTGTATAGTGGAATGATTTTTAGGTGTAAGGATTTACCCAAAAAGCAAGAAAACAAGAGAGAATTACTGCAACCTTGAGTTGAGACGCACTATAGTTTTCCAGAGTGCTTTGGCAAATTTTCTAGAGCATATTCAAAGGTTAAA
>JAVBJR010000260.1:0-2726 GCA_031546965.1 Dysgonomonas sp. | reverse complement strand
GGTTTGCTCGAACGAGGAAGGTAACTTCTAGCTTAGAGTTGCGATGGGACGAAATATTTTGGGGTTAGTAGGACTGCTGAGATTTGGATTATATATCTCAACCCTCCAGCTACCGTGTTAGCTATAAAAGCAAATTGCGCACTGCACAGTGCTAAGTCTAACAACCAATCACATCGAAGACGCATCTCGCAAGCAATACAAAGGAAGATTATATTCCGTCTTGGAAGCATACAGCTTCCACATAGTATATCTGCATGAACACAGAAATGTTGAGCTCCAACAAGGTAAGTTTCCACTACATATATTTATAATGTATAGATACCTTTCTAATGTACCTATACCTTAACATTGTTGTTATCCATAAGTGGAACTTTAATTGGTTAAAACATTTGTTGCCATTGAAATAGTGTATATACAATAAAATTTATTTCAAAAAATATTTGTTTTTGAAAAGCAATGGAACATTTGATCTGAGGTATTGTATTGCATTTAAGAAGTGTTCATTTTCAAGCAAATTTATATATTCTATGGCTACTTGTTATCAAGTCTTATTCACTAAAGCAATTGAATAGTTAATTGTTGTTTAATTCCTTTGTTGGTGGTATCTTTTTAAAGAAATCCATTAGCCAATAAAGAGCAAGAAAGTATCCAAATGCTGTAATGAATTAAGACTTAAGTTTACACCACGTTTGATTATAATGTAATAAATAAGTCACAGCTAATATTAATTATTTATGTTAAAATGTCTCACATTATTATATAAACTACAAAACACTCTTATAATAAAAATTGTAATTTTGTAACACATGGCACAATCCCATGGTATCCAAAGATTTTAAGACAACAAACTCTTTGTTTCCTGTTTTTATAATTTAATTCCATTTAATTCCCTACATTTTCAGCTTTAATAAACTGCGCATTTGCCATTTAGTAATTTTAATAAACCTTCAAATCCAATTAATAAATTCCGATAACGAATCAGAATATTGAGAAAAGTTGATATTAAGGAACTTTTGATAAACTGAACATACTGTTGTACGAGTAATTTCATCACAATATAATACATACTGTAGGAACTACCACTGTATATTCATTACATACAAAAAAATCAAATATATATTGTTGGATCTTTCTATTGCAGTTTCTAGTTTGGGCCATTTTGTCCCTGGCTCTGAACTGGTCAGCTGTGAACTCGCAACTTTTCAATTTTATGAATAATAATAATGCCCCAACCACTTTGAGAGTGCTTCCCGACCTTTGGGACCACTTGGATGATGTGGCAGCCTTCGGTGCTTCCGATGTAGTAGAGTCCATTATCGATCCGAGGCAGATGGACAGAAGGCCGTGGACCCCTTTGAAGAAGGGCCTTACACCTCAGAAACGTTCTGATAACTTGGGCCAAAGTGGCAATGATGGATACGGAGCTCCTGCACCTTCACCTTCCCAACCTGCCCCAGCACCATCAATGGGCTACGACCTTCCTCAAATTGATCCTAGACTAGCTCCTCCACCTGTCCCAGTGTTCGTGGCACCACCATCTACTCCACAATTACCACCAGCCCCTGCACCAGTATTTGCGCCAGGTCCATCATACATGTCCAATCAGATCCCATCTGATTCGCAATCGCAGGTAAATTATTCTATGCTAAAACCAAGTGAGTCTAATCTAACTAAATCCAATAGTATTCTAATAGTTGCTTGACCATCCAGTAATTGCTTTCATATTTGAATGCTAACTGCAAATGCATACAATACTTTCTGTTTTGACCTTAAATCGTGTTTTAATTTATGCAGAATGGTCCATCAAGCTACGGTGGAGGAGGAGGAGGAGGAGGAGGAGGTTCATTCAGTGGGGGAAGTTCATCTGGAGGATCTTTCTCACAGTCTCTCAGTTATGGAGATGTAACAAGCCAAATTCAAGTTCCTTCTCCAAGTCCTGCACCATCAGGATATGCGACCCAAGGAAGCTCGCAACAAGTCACCAGTGGTGGGTCCGTAGGTTCAATATCTGGATTGGGCGGATTCGGAGGCAACCAAATTACAGCCGGCTATGGCGGATTCACAGCAAGTCAACCATCTACATCTGGAGATGGCCCAACGAGCAGTTATGGTGGGTCGTCAGGCGGAAGCTCAATTAGTGGAGGTGGTGGAGATTCAGGTTATGGAGGAAGATCAGCAGGAGGCTCGTCAGGAAGTTCCGGTGGAGGAGGAGGAGGATACGGAGATTCTTCCAGCGGTGGTGGAGGTGGATATGGGGGAGGATCTAGTACTGGAGGTGGTGGGAGTGTGAGCATTGGTTTCGGAGCAGCATCAAGTGGTGGTGGTTACGGAGGTGGATCATCAGGTGGTGGAGGATTCAGCAGTGGTGGAAGTGGAGGCAGTGACTATGGAGGGTCATCCGGGGGAGGAGGGGGAGGGGGAGGTGGAGGCGGTGGAGGTGGAGGCGGAGATGGCTATGGAGGATCATCTGGGGGAGGTTCAAGTGGAGGAGGAGGCGGCGTAGCAGGCGGATATGGAGGGTCATCTGGGGGTGGTTCGAGTGGAGGAGGAGGAGGAGTAAGCAGCTACGGAGGTTCATCTGGAGGTGGTTCAAGTGGAGGAGGGGGAGGAGGAGGAGGCGGATACGGAGGAGGTTCCAGTGGTGATGGTGGAGGAGGACCAAGCGGAGGAGGCGGATACGGTGGACCATCTGCAGGAGGTTCAAGTGGAGGAGGAGATGGAGGCGG
>JAVBJR010000046.1:0-2731 GCA_031546965.1 Dysgonomonas sp. | reverse complement strand
TTAATTTTCACCGTAAATAGGAAACAAACTTGGTAGAATTATTGAACAAATAAATCTTTATTGATATCATTTACATTGGTGTCTGGCTTTTTGGTGTCGACGCATGTTTGATTTTACAGAAAATGCAGCTCCACACTCGGTACATTCAAAAGGTTGAACTCTGGTATAAGTCAAATGGTGGCGTTCCAAATCTTTAAGTAGGTAAAACCCTTTGTTGCAAGTGACACATTTGAATGGTCGTATCTTTTCATGCACATATTTCATGTGATGTTTCAGGTTTTGAGACAGGGATAAAGTTTTCCCACATATGTTGCAATTGAATGATTTTCCACATTCCTCTTCATGCGGTTTCAGATTTTTGTAGTAACGAATCTCTTTGGTACACTTGCAACAATGGTACTGGAAAAACACATAAGAGTAAGTCTTTTTGAAAGCAGAAAAATTTGGATGATTTTGTTTCTTGCTTTCAAAAAGACTTACAACTAGTGTACACAATTTGCTGAATGGCTAAATCAAACAAAGAATATCTACCCGTTTCTTATCCACTGACAAATTTGAAATATCCTTGAGCATTGCCGTTTTCAATTGTGCATCCTCTTCATATCTCTAAAGAATACAACATCATTTATTTGATAACATATTGAGGTTGCCGTTATTAGTTGCATATTCTAAGTGAACATGCTGTAAAAGTGGAAATTATTTGTGTGAAGAATTTTCTGAAAAACGAATTACATGCAGGCAGGTTTGGATTCACTTACGCCCCTTTAATTTGCTCCTATTTCTATTAATAAACTTTGCAACAAGGGTGTAAGTTTATGGTATAGTACTTTTGTTTGCTAAATATTCATTTCTATAAATTTTTAAACATGCAAAAATTTAAAAATGTACAGTTGTAAATAGTTTTCCAACAAAAATTCCCACATTTACAGAAATTTTGATACAAACAAAACATTCAAATATAGCAAAATCCGAATAATATATGCTGTACTATTATAAATCAAATATCAGGTTTAAATGTAATCACAATTTTGTCCTATTTGAAATTTGTACGTACGCTCTTTTCTGCAGGATTTAATGCTTGCCACGCAGTTGAAGCCTCTTTACTTGCGTCTCCAAAATTCGCCCTACATAAATTTTCACGTTTCTGAAATCAATATGAAATTTTAAAATTACCAACAGGACAGAAGTGTTATATAATACATTTAAACACTTTGCATGTCGATCACTTACTTTCAAGAATTCACTGAGAAATATGTTATATGGCGATGAGCGCACAGCACGTTTTTTCCTCGTGCAGTCGATGCTCTACATTTTGATTAAAAACGAACATTGCAATGAAACGTGTTCAAATATGCCTCTCGCAACTACAGTAAAACCTGTCTATGCTGGAAACTTGTCAGTGCCAAAACTTGTTTGATTTTTTTGGCCCGTTGGCACCAATATCCACGTTTAAAAACCTGTTTATCGCGTGGAAAATTTGTCCGGTCCCTTGCGATTCCAGCATAGACAGGTTTTACTGTACAGTGGGATTCATCGTTTTATACCAGTGGCGATGGCTTTCCTGATCCGGACGCAGCATTCATGTTGGGCACCTCCATTGCAATCGAAAAACGGCGGGAAAGGTGACGAGAAGGCCGGTACGGAACACAATGCGTCGGCGATGCGATCGCAATACGATACATCGCCGATACGGCGTTGACGATCGCGATACGATACAGCGCCGATACGGCGTTGCCGATCCCTACAGGTTAGCGATCCCTATAGCGCGTAAAGTATGTAATATCGCCACTACTACGCAATCACAAGCTTGACAGGGTTCCTCGGTGTGTCATGCATCTGCGCTGTATGTATGATTGGTACAAGAGACCGCACCCAACACAGGTGTACCGATGTCTGCTACTCATGCAAGTCGGTGGGGTGCGCGCACACCGAGATGGAACCCAAACTCCACTGTAACAGCTGTAATCGGTGAGTCAAATTAATCTATTTAAATGTTTAAGCGCATGTTATAATATTTCGTTGATTCTTACAGATACTTCTACAACGATGAGTGTTTACGTGTGCATGTATCAAATGGCACATGCATGGACTTCATTCGTTGTAAAGTTTGCCACCAATGTGGTCACGTTGCAAACCCAAAATTTTGTTTTAAAAAAAGTGCCATGTGTGCTGAGGAACGAGTTTCCTATGACCACAAATGTTACATGCAGGTGGAAAACCATCGTTTCAACCCGTGTCCGATGGATTACAGTTCCGGGAAGCCTGTACCAAAACCTATCCCTGTAAGGTTCTACTACGATTTTGAGTGCATGCAGGAAACCGGGGTGCATGTGCCCAATCTCGTAATATGCAAGGGAGAGGATGGCACACATGTAGAGTTTTACGGCGAGAATAGCAGAGATGAGTTCTGTGACTGGATTTTTAATCAAAATTGTGGACTACTTCGAAGAGATCAAGATAAGATTTTCGTTGCACATTATGCAAAGGCATACGACACTTACTTGATACTCGACTATCTCCATCGAAAAAATATATTTATAAATCCTGTAAAAACCGGTTTGAAGATTCTCGGCTTGGACCTTTCACCTCAATTTAACGTAAGATTCCTAGATTCTCACTCGTTCATCCCCATGCCACTGGCAAAACTTCCCGCAACATTTGGACTACACGAACTTAAAAAGGGATATTTCCCTCACTTTTTCAATACTGTCGCCAATCAAAATTACGTTGG
>JAVBJR010001171.1:0-2813 GCA_031546965.1 Dysgonomonas sp. | reverse complement strand
TAATATATGCTATAGGTATTTTGCCTAAACACTCTGGAAAACCTGGAAAAATCAGGGAAAATGGTATGAATTATATGTGATATTAATGTGCTGTAATATATAATTAATAAACTCAAACTGTAATAAATCACAATTCAATTTGATTTAAAATTATTACCTGGAGTTGGGGATTATATAATAAACTATTTTATACTTTTATTTATTCTATATTTCATTTTTCACAGATCATATTGGACTGATTATTTTTATTTTATATTCCAGACTGCAGCTAATGGGAGAAAAAGCAGGAATAATAATCAGGGTACACATAGATCGAGGAAAGAAGTTGAAGAAAATGAAGATGATAGTGAATCGGAGGAATCGGAAGAAGGTTAAATATATAACAGGGTGTCTACTGTCATGGAATTTTAAAATGGTATAATGGAAATCCTGGAAAAGTCAAGTTTAAATTTGAAATTGGTCACATGGAAAACAATCGAAAAGTGATTTATATTTAAAAATTCTCAATGTTTTCACAATAATATCTGCACTAAATTACAGTACAGTAAAACCTGTCTATGGTGGAAACCATTTGTCTTTTGTTCTAAATTTGACTTTTTTTGCACCATTTGTAAATGATTTAAAACACTCTGAATGTTGGAAAACCTGTCTGTGGTGGAAAGATTTTACGATTCCGTTAAGATTGCACTGACTAAGACTTGGAATTTTGTATAAAATAGTCATGGAAATCCTGGAATTAAAGTCATGTAATTTTATATTTTAAATGTGGTAGACACCCTGTACTATAAATAATGAAAGGAACATTGGTATAGTACGGTGATGGTTTGTCGGTGCATATTAAAAAAGAAGTATTGATTTTATTTTGAAATAGACGATGAGTCGGACAGCGAATCGGAAGACTTCGATTCCCCAGAGTCTGACTCGGAAGAGAGTCAAGACGACATGAACGATGGCTTCGACGAGAACGTCATCTGCGCTATCCCGACCCCGATCCCGTTGCCGCCGATGGACAGCGCGTTACGGCAGGCCATCAAGGAAGGAAGGTTACGCGACAAGAGCGTGAAAAGCCGGTTGGTTCGCATCAGCGTCGACTTCTACATGTCCATGAAACGCTACCCGTCCAAGGAGGACTACAACAACATCTGCAACGCGCTCATCACCGCGTACCCCGACTTGAGGGACCCTCTCGAGATTCCGGGATATCCACCGTTTGTGCGTAAACTCAACTTTACTTACCTATATACTGCAGGATTATTTCATTTAGAAAAGTGCTGTAATAGTTCCCTGGGGAAATTATTTGGTTGTTTGATTTTTTGGCCTTCAACCGAGATATATAAATTATTTTCCCTCCCTTGGTCACTTTTTAAGTGAAATTAAAGGTGAACTGACACGGTTTTGTAACACCCCATGATATTCAAACTGTACAAAGAATGATTAATATTAAAACTATGAGTTCATTTCTTTTCTTTTTTAATAATTTATTAAAAGTGTTTAACAGATTGAAGTTTGTGTTTTTGGGCCTGTGCAGAGAGGCTAGGAGGGGAAAAATTCTAGTATGGAGAGTCTGTTGTAGCATAATGCAGTGGTGAAGCCGCCTGTATATAGCCAATAGGCATTTAGCACGGTTTGGCGCAAGTGGCATGCCATACGCACTGTCCCGGATGTAAATTTTGAGGACCAATTTTAGGGTAAATTTGCGAATTTTTATTTAAAAAAAACGAATCGGTGGAAAAATTAGAAAAAAAAATTGGACATGTGCAAATACATGTTGTTCATGCATTGGACAATTTTCAGAGAAATCGGTTGCAAGAAATTTACCCTGTCAGTTCACCTTTAAATTAACTAAACTTAGGAAAAAACATGTTTAGTCACTATTTAATCAACTGTTTTGGCAAGAATAGTGACTAGTAGTAATTCGTCACTGTTTAGTCAAGAATATACACCTATTTCGGCAGTAATAGTCACTGTCAAATGGCAAAGATAGTCACCGATATTTAGTTACTGTTTTAGCAAAAAAAAAATAGTCACTGTTTAGTCACTATCTTGGCAAGGATAGTCAATTTTATTTAGTCACTGTTTTGGCAATAATAGTCACAGTTTAGTCGGTGTTATGGCAAGGATAGTCACTGGTATTTAGTCACTGTTTTAGCAAAAATAGTCACTGTATAGTCACTATCTTGATAGGAATAGTCGGTATATAGTCACTGTTTTAGGAAAAAATAGTTACTGTTTAGTCATTATCTGGGCAGGAATGGTCGGTATTTAGTCACTATTTAGTCACTTTTGCAACAATAGTCACTATTTAGTTACTATATTGGAACTGAATAGTTGGCAAGAATAGTCAATAGTATTTACTCACTGTTTTAGCAAAAATAGTCACAGTTTAGTCAGTGTTTTAGCAAGAATGGTCACGACAATTTAGTCATTGTTTTGTCAAGAATAGTCACTGTTTAGTCACTGTTATGGCAAGGATAGTCACTATTTATTCACACTTTTGTTAAGAATAGTCACTATTTATTTACTATCTTGGCAAGAATAGTCACTACAATTTAGTAATTGTTTTGTCAAGAATATACACTGTTCTACCATTTTGAACACCTGAATGTTCTATCGGCCCTGATTTATATTAATTTAACCACGCCCCACTGAATACTACTAACTACTACTTTGCACAAAACAGACTCAGCTGAAGAAGAAGTTGATCGAGCGAATGTGCCACCTGCGCCGCGCCAGGGTCACCACCAAGAGGAAACGGTCCCCGGAACGACTGGACCCTTCCTGGATCCTGGACGCCAAGTTCGCCGAAGGCCCCG
>JAVBJR010001071.1:0-3830 GCA_031546965.1 Dysgonomonas sp. | reverse complement strand
AAACCAGGTGTTAAAAGCTGACGTACTTTTTTCGTATGCCCCGCCTAAGATGGCGCCTTGCTCGTCATCGAACGTCGTATGCTGCAACGAAGCGAGGTCACGTGATTGCGCCTCTAGTACTATTAATATAGCTCTATGATTATTAATGGAATATTGGGATTATAATTTATGAAATATTGGAATTATAATTTATGGAATATTGGAATTATAATTTATGAAATATTGGGATTATTTATGAAATATTGGGATTATTTATGAAATATTGGAATTATAATATATGACATATTGGAATTATAATTTATGAAATATTGGGATTATTTATTAAATATTGGGATTATTTATGAAATACTGGAATTATTTATGAAATACTGGAATGATTTATGAAATATTGGAATGATTTATGAAATATTGGAATGATTTATGAAATATTGGAATTATTTATGAAATATTGGAATGATTTATGAAATATTGGAATTATTTATGAAATATTGGAATTATACTTTATGAAATATTGGAATTATAATATATGAAATATTGGAATTATAATTTATGAAATATTGGGATTATTTATTAAATATTGGGATTATTTATGAAATACTGGAATTATACTTAATGAAATATTGTAATTATTTATGAAATATTGTAATTATTTATGAAATATTGGAATTATAATTTATGAAATATTGGGATTATTTATGAAATACTGGAATTATTTATGAAATATTGTAATTATTTATGAAATATTGGAATTATAATTTATGAAATATTGGAATTATACTTTATGAAATATTGGAATTATAATATATGAAATATTGTAATTATAATTTATGAAATATTGGGATTATTTATTAAATATTGGAATTATTTATGAAATACTGGAATTATTTATAAAATATTGAAAAATTTATCATTTTGAATGTTAAAAAAAACAATTGCCACACATTCATCAGTTTGCATGCAAGATTAATTTTGTTTTAATATGTAACGTTACCATTTATCACTGTGCACATATTTACTCATAACGACATTAATAACTAACACTATAAGTCAAGTTATTTATATTGTGTCTTGGATAAATATTAGTAAATGTCTTTGATAATCCTGGAAATATTACTGGAATGTTGTATATAATTAAAGTTCAGTAGACACACTGCAGTATGTGTAATATTACTTTAATTAATTGCAAGGTATTTTAAGAAAAGAAAACTGATTTTTTTTACGCTAACAGAATCTATTATTTCTTACAGACTAAGGATTGGTGGACTTACGAATTTTGCTATGGAAAATACATAAAACAGTTTCATCTTGAAGGTGAATATTGCAAATTTCCTATGACTTAATATTACATAATCATATGACCAAATTCTCATAATCTCTAAGGTCTAAACTTTCCTTTGATAACTCCAAAACATTTTGTTTGTGAAAAGAAAAACAAAACTTGCTTTATTAACTTTTTGCCAATATAAATACACACGTTCCTTATTATTTCCCATCAAAATTGTTCATTTTGAACCTTATATTCATTTTCATGAAACACGAAACACCTGGGGTAATATGCACCATGGGGTTTGCATCAAATAATCATTATAAAAAGTATATATACTGCACAATTATGAAAGAGTTTCCATTGCTATATTATATTTATAGTAAATTATAATTCAATCCTTTAGAAAATAGTTGTATTTAATTATGTGTAAAATTCTATAGAAATTTAATCAATATTTTTTTATTTTAAAAATTCCAGATGGGAAAAACTCAGGACCTGTTATGCTACTAGGGCTTTATGAATCTGAATTCGACTGGAATAACGAATCACAAGTGAGTATAATCACTCAATTGGTATAAGCAATGGGTAATTTGAAGTAGGTATATAGCATGTCATTGAATTTATTCAATTTCAATGCATTTGTCGCAGCATATGAGTGATTAATATGCTAATGCTGAATTACTTGACAATTCTGTGCAGTTGAGTTGACTTCTCAGTACTAGGAAATTGGCTTTTAATTCGATAGTCAGCCATATAACACTGCTAGCTGCTACCATTCTCAATATGAAGGTAATTTAATGGTTATAGACCCCCCCCCCTTTTTTAGGGAGTTGAGCCTCTGTGATTGGCTGCTGCTAGCTGAAATTTGCTTTGGGGTTTCATTTTGACTCTGTGGTGTGATGCTTCTTTACTTGTCCCTTTTTCTTTTCCTGTTTTTGGAGTGCATTTCATTTTTAACCTTTTGTTAAATGTACATATACTACGTCAGAATGCAATGCTCTGCAGTTTGTATGTACATACCCGGATGTAATTTGAAGAAAATGCTCAACAAGGGAATGCAAATAATATTTTGCAACGCACAAGACTGGAGATGAAAAACCACAAGCGATTATACGGACTGTTGTATGTCATCTTATATCCCCGTATTTTACAAAACCCAAGGGTTCTTTAAAAGCCAACAGGAATTACGGAGATATTTTATTTAATGTAATAAAGAGGGCTCTGACCGCTAGGAAAAATAAAAATGCTTCTTTTTAAAGTCATCTCAACATATAGTAGAACCAAGGAGTTGTAGAGCCAAAAGTATAGTAATGGATTCTTTAAAATTTATATTTTCCTTTTCTGTTATTAAACCAACCAATGGGAAATACAGGAAATTAGACAGTAAAATAATTTTCTATATTAAATTAATGGGATTTTGAAAGTAATTACTACATAATGAATGATCTTAACTAAAAAGACATGAGTGATATACAATAATGTATTAATATGTGTGGATTGAATCATAAAACAATCCTTTAATTAATTATTAAAATATATTATACAGTATAGAAATAGAGATTATTAATAATTCAAATACTGCGTGATTTTAAAATATATTATAAGTAATTTTAAAATGTGTATAAAGTGATTTTAAAATATATTCAGTGATTTTAAAGTATATTATTCAGTGATTTTAAAATATATTATAAAGTGATTTTAAAATATATTATGTATAAAGTGATTTTAAATTATATGTATAAATTGATTTTAAAATATATTAGGTATAAAGTGATTTTAAAATATATTATAAAATGATTGTAAAATATATTATAAATTACATGCAATTCAAATGTTGACACTAAATAAATGTCAGATGAAATTCATTAAAGCTGACGTTTCACATATGACATTTTTATTACATCATACAAATTGTAATTACAAGAATTTGCTAAAAAAATGTCAGAATATTATTTTGTGTCAAGTTTTCCAGTATGACATGTTACATTATGAAATTCCTCTGTGGAATAATAACCAATATATGTCATTTTTCTTTTTCATATTATGTCTGTATATAAGAGAAACCTTGCAATTTATCAGGAAGCCCCAGTGGCCGTGTATCATGGAATAATGACTAACGTCATCTTATTGACGTATAGAGGACGTTAATTTTATTTACGTGGGCGTTTTCAAAGTGTGGGCGTCTACTAATATATCTATAGTACTACTATATACTTTGATGTAATTTCTGATTTTTCCGCCAGAGAAATGTGATTTGACCCTTCGCTGAACCGCAAACATATTGCTTCTCGGAAGGCCCATGGCATTTCATTTCCTTAGTTTCTCTTCTTGTCTCTCAGTATTGTAAGAACTCTGTCATACGTACAACTTGCATTTGCCGTTATCACATTGTGAGCAAATATGGCGGCCAAAGTAGGAGTATATCTCATTATGCATCTTGCCGTCTATAATATGCTACGGAAAAAATTTATTTGAAATGCAAGTGCATTTCATCTTTGCTAGCTAGATATACTCTAGATTAAAAATACTATATTTATTTATATATATATGTATATATATATAC
>JAVBJR010001298.1:0-3593 GCA_031546965.1 Dysgonomonas sp. | reverse complement strand
CCTGCAGAAAAGAATTATAGTGTGACAGAACTGGAATGCCTTGCCGTAGTATGGGCTATCAATAAATTTGCTCAGTACGTTGAATTCTCTGAATTCATAATAGAAACGGATCATCAAGCGTTGCAGTGGTTGCTCCGCCTTACAGAACCAAAAGGTCGACTTGCCCGATGGATTTTACAGCTGCAGGGACAGAACTTTACTGTGAAATATCGCCAAGGATGTTCCAACACTGCAGCTGATGCATTATCTCGTAGGCCAATAAAAGCAATGGCCATTAGCAATTGTGATAAAGGAGATATGCTTACTCGGAATAACCTAATCAAAGAACAACACAAGGATGTGACCTTATCACAGGTCATATGCTATGTAACAGATGGCACCAAACCCAAATCGGTGAAAGAATGTATTAAGATAGAGCGACTGGCCAAAAACTGTTTAATAGATAAAGGGCTTTTGGTGAAATATTTCCCTCCGAAAAGTGATCGAGACATGGACACTAAAAGCGCACTCAAGATTGTAATCCCTCAGTCGATGCGATACTTAGTCATTCAACGTTATCATGACCCCCCTTAGCTGGTCATTTGAAAGTGTTCAAAACATATAGAAAGATACAAACGCTATCCACGTGGGAGGGAATGAAACGGGACATAATGCGATATGTCCGCGGCTGTGAAATTTTTCAAGCCTGTAAACCAGCAACCCGAAAACCAATTGGGTTAATGATTCCCACAGCTCCTTTAGGCCCCTGGGAAATGATTGGGAGAGACTTGATGGGTCCCTATCCATTGTCTAAACCAGGACACCGATTTCTCCTGGTCATTATAGATTATTTCACGAAATGGACAGAGATGACTCCATTGAAAACAGCAAGGTATGGAAAGATCAGAGATTTTTTATTTGAAGTATGTTGTCGCTTTGGATTCCCAAGATTCATTGTTTCTGATAATGGTAAGCAGTTTGTTTCTAGGATTTATAAAATGGTATGGAAGCGAGTAGGAACAAAACTAAAATATACCTCACCCTATCATCCCCAAACTAACCTTACGGAAGCCGAGAACAAAACAATCAAAGGAATGATTATGGCATATCTCAAAGAACACGTAGTTTGGGACTTGTATATTCCCGAATTTGGATTTGCGTTAGGAACAGCGGTGCGAGAATCAACTAAAGTGGCGCCCTGCGACCTAAACAATGGCAGGTTATTACGGTTTCCCTGGGACATTAATTTACATGAGACCGATTGGGAAGAAAGAGACCCCACTTGAATTTAAAAATTGGTCTGATGATTTCTCACAGAGGCTGCATCACATGTGTAAATTGGTAAAAACTAACATTGCAAAGGCACAAGCCCATCAAAAGAAATATTATGATTTGCGACGAAGGCAATATCAGTTTAAAATCGGAGACAAAGTTATGCGGAAAACCCATTTCCTTTCCCATGCGGGGAAACGCTTTGCTGCCGGTTTAGCACCACGCAGGGAGCGACCCTATGCAGTTGTGCGCATACCAAATCTGAACGTGCTTACACTAAAGCCCGGTTTCCATATCGGCGATTTTAAGGCGAAACGGCTGCGTTTTGCGATGCGGCGGCGACTGGAGCATTTACATTTTGGCGATGGCGACGCCCCCCCCCCCCCGGCGCGTCGCGGCGGACTTGGGGCGGCGGGGCCAGAAGTTCACCATGGTCAAAATGTTTGGGGTAGACGCCACACGAGGACACAACAAAGCCCCCCCCCAGGCCCCCCCCCCGCCCCGGGGGGGGGGGGCGTCGCCATCGCCAAAATGGAAATGCTCCAGTCGCCGCCGCATCGCAAAACGCAGCCGTTTCGCCTTAAAATCGCCGATATGGAAACCGGGCTTGAACGGGTGATTCCATTCTTGAGCGACCCTGAAAACGTTCTGGTGGTAGAAGAGGCAGAGTTTCTTCATGATATGGCCCCGTGCATGTGAGCCAAAGCCACACATCAACTGTTGAAACGAAGCGGAATCAACTTTTGCGGTAATGATATTTGGCCAGGTAACAGCCCATACCTCAATCCAGCCGAACATGTTGGAGCAATTATCAAAGTTGAAGTGAAGACCAAGATGATGCAAGAACAAGGGCCTGGACGACATTCGGTTGAAACATTGAACAGAAATCTTGTCAAAGTCTTGGGAAGTTTGGAAGATAAAAGTGACCTTTTTGAAAATTTGCTGTTCTTACCCATCTCGTGTAAAGGTTGTTTGTGATGATTACTAAATCATGTTAGTAAACTCAGTTTTTGATGGCCTTTCGAATAGCATATTCTGAATGTTGCTATCATTTACCAATCTTGCTGTGACCCCCTTGCAAAAGGTTATGCAACACCCTGTATATAGGAGATATAATAAATGTATGACAACATTTTTGAATAGCTGAAGACATACTCTGGACAGTGAATTAAACAAGTTCATTGTAGACAACTCAAATGACAATGCACTATTTTACATACATATATACTACACACATTAGTTGCATATCTGCATATAGGCATTGTTAATTGAACATTTATACAGTATAAAAATAATGAGAAAAATTGCCAGATTAAAATTGAATTTCTTTACACTGCTGTTGAACAAATCATTTGTTGACAATTTGTGATTTTTTAATAGAAGAGCTTTCCTCAACGACTTAAGGCAATTCATATTTTGAACGCGGGACCATTGATGCGACAAATATTGAAGATCTTGAAAGCATTGTTAAACAAAAAACTTCGAGATAGGGTAAACCAAAATTTAAAATGGACAAATTCCATAAGATATTTCTGGAATGTGTTTTAAGTAGCTACATGATAAATATTGTATTTCAGATTCAAATTCACGGAGGTGATTACTGCAGCTTACACCAGCATATACCTGCTGCTATTCTCCCTGAGGAATATGGTGGAGATCAACCATCAATGGACAACCGACCATTTTTTGAAAGTTTATTAGACTCTGAAGAATATTTTGAAAACCTAATGACTTTTGGATATGGCAAAATATCTGACAATAGGTCAGATTGTATCTGACCATAGAATATCAACTTTTGCAGCAGACATGCACAAGACTTCAGCAAATAATATTTTATAGGATAATTACACAATTGTAAATTACTACTTAGTTAACCCTCGATCTACATTTTATTTTTCAAAATATAAACCGATTTTATTGAGATTTTGAATTTTAAATAAAAAGTATTACTTATTGATTTGCCCTAGTAGTAACACAGTATACTAACAGCCGGTAATAGCTAGCCTTCACCTGAGGGCTCCGTAAATTCCCAACTCTTGCACTGTGTATTTGATCCCTGCCAATAAAATACAGATAACAAACATTAAAATATTAAATATCATAAACATTAGCCCAGTTCAATATCTCTGATTATTTGGTTTATGTGGATTATATAACTCGCCACTTTTGACAGTTTATGCAATAATGTGTTGCCAAAGCTACAATATATTTGTAATATTGAATGAATTCATGGATTATCGTGGATTATTGGTGGCTTTTCACTTAGTTTCTGGCAGATCTTCATCACTTATCCAAAATCTTTTTATGTATAATCCATAAAATCGACAAAATCGAGATATTGA
>JAVBJR010000650.1:0-4056 GCA_031546965.1 Dysgonomonas sp. | reverse complement strand
ACGCCTTTTCTGTATCGGTACGCCAGTATCGGTATTCTACGATACTCGGAGAGCGCCACCATGCGGCAATGTATGAAGCGCAGATGCATACTTCGAATTCGCAGAGTGCCTAGTCCTGGTTAAGTATATTGTGTCCTTGGTTTCACGAAAGATTGTGGTCGAGAGCACCCTCCCCCCGTCCCGACTGCAGGTTTTTGGGGGGTTTGGGTATATTTGAGGCTTGCTGTTGCATGTTCACCTTTACCCAGTGACGTCATGCAGCTGCAAGCTTCAAATACCCAAACCCCCCAAAAAGCAGTAGACATGTCGGGGGAGGGGCCCTCTCGACCGCAATCTTTCGTGAAACACACAGTATATCTTACCCACCTTTGCTTCTCTTTACCCGTTATCCATACTGCTCCTAAGTATTCTGCTCTCCCTTTCGTTCATTTTAAACTTTTTTACCATTTATTATACTTTGAGTTCTCTATTCTCTCCCAATTCTCCTGTGTGCATTTGTCTACTATAACGAACAGGTAATGAGTTGGCTCATTGAGTCTGGTATATTTTATTTAAGGACCTAAATTTCGTCGGTGACCTGCCGATTCGAGGAGTTCGCCGAGCTTGAAGATGCCGAATCAGTCTTTCAAGAGCAGCAATGGAGAACTACACACAGCAGTGCAGGCTAATCAAGACCATATTTCAACAGCTGCTTCAACCGTAGGAAAGCCAAGAACACCATCCGTGCGTGACAAAAACCCTCACGAAAAACCCCCGAAAAGAGTTAACAACTTCATACTTCCCATCGTTCTGTTCGAGGTGTTCGTCATTTTGGGTTTGATCACATTAGCCTGTGTCCTGCGGTTAGTTCTTTACTTTATTTCCCATTATCTGCTTCTAAACTATACTAACAACTCACTTATACAGGTTTAGTAAATTTTTCGCGATACACGAATCACACATTAACTGCTGCGATACGTCTCTAATGCGGAACAAATCTGAAGAAGACTCAGAATTCCTAATTACTATTAACAACAATGCAATGTATTGTGTCAATTTTCTAGTTCCTCCTGGAGTGGTAATTAATCTAAATACAGGGTGAGGCCAAAGCCAGTTTACCGCAACGTACGCGACCGTATGGTAAAACATTATTAGTTCTAACACATAAATTCAATGAATGTACATACATAAATAATTGTATTGCTTTTTAAACACGTTAAATAATATGGAGTAAATAGCAGAAAACAAAATCAACTACATGCAGTGACAAAAAACAAAAGGAGAACGTGACAAAAGGGTATGTCAGAAATTTTAGCCACACGCGTACGTACGTTAAACTGACTTTTATCTCAACCTGCATGTTCTAAGTATGTATTTAAAATTTATCTTTGATAATATAATGATAATTTGAAACTTTACCACAGATCATCATCACAGAAATGCTGATTATGTGTTACACCAACCGTTACATAACGACCAAGAAGACGGTAAGCACAGGACATGGACACATGAAAATACCATTGGGAGTGAGAAGGGCTTTCAGATATACCTGTAAATATGCAACAGAAATTGTGTCTTGTGGAATAGATTTATTAGAAATTCTTATCTTTTGTGTATAGTTACTTTTCTACTCGGGGCACTTTGCGTGTCCATTTGGACGGACGGCATTAAATACTTAACCGGTAGACCTAGACCATACTTCTATACAATGTGCCAACCAGATATATGTATTAAAGACGGTTGTACTGCATTTTACACAAAACCTGACTGCAGTGGAAATGTGACTGATACAGATAGGCAAGTTGAATGTTGCGTATATCGATGAAGATCACACGCAATGGTGTCATACTTACTGTTTCTAATCTAATGTACAGATTATCATTCCCATCTTATTACGCATCATTATCATCTTATGCCGCTCTTTATGTAATGGTAAGCATTCATATCTACATCTTGAAAGAACTATTTCAGTTATCTGCCATCGGCTCGTGGACAAAAACCTTTCAAAATGGCGTCAAAATGGGATCAAATGAGGAAATTGGTTTTCTGCCATGCAACCAGTAAACCTTTATACAAAGACAAACAGCTAGTGTTGATATGATTTATAATGGTTTCCTTTGGTTATTTGACTTCCTGCAATGACAAAGATGATTGAATGAAGGGGTCCAATGGGGCGTAACGCTATGATATTTAAACCATAACCTTAACTACCCCATTGCAAGTTCTAAACAATTACTTTATGGTCAGTTGAAGGGTAAGAAGGAAATAACAGAGTCTGTTATAGTGAAAAACTCTTATAGAAGGTGGAATATTGCTGTAGGTGATCCGTTCGGGGAAAGTCTGCCGATAACAAGAATGCTCTTATATTGAAGGCTGCATTGTTATACAGGGTGGCCACAAAGTCTTTCCAACATTACAAACTTTCATTACAAAGAAACTATTACAGTTATAGCACGATGGTCCTTAAGTCCTTAAGTGTTTTTTTTACAAATATCAACACACTTCAACATGTACGCCATTTGGGCCCGCAGAATGTCTAAGCGATATTCAATTTCACGCCATGTGTTGTGCAACATTTCTGTCGTGACACTAACAACAGCCTCAATTATCCTTCTTCTCAATGTGTCCATATCACGTACATGTGTTGCATACACTGTCCTTGTCATAACCCCACAGGAAAAAATCTAGGGGGGTTATATCCTAAAATTTCGCTGCACAGTAATTGGTGATTTGGTCTCATGATACCATAAAACACATTGAACCTTCTCCTGCACAGACGCCATTTTCTCCATTCCAGCGATTGTAGCGCCTCCTATTAAACTTCGCCTGTACTGTGTATAATGAAAAACAAACTTAAAGAGTTCCTCTGTATTTTGCCACAAAATTTACAGTTATAACTGCAGAAGTTTTTTGTAATAATTTTTTTGAAATGTTGGAAAGACTTTGTGGCCACCCTGTATATTCACATGTCATTGTTCACAATATAACCATTAATCATATTTACAGATATATCTGCATTCAATCCTAAGTTTCCACGGATCCTACTCGTTAAGGCCAACCATCTTGAGTGCTTTGGCCGCGTGGCCCTTGCTCACAGGATATTCAAGATGGATGTCTAACAACAGTCACTGGACTGATGTTCTTGCAGGCTACGCCATTGGGATTATTTTCTCAGTATACATGGTACCTGACCTATTATTCGTTAACTTAGAGTTAAACATTTATTAATGAACTTTCTTATCGAACAGTGCATCGCGTTGCTGAACAGCTTCCGCGAATACATTTCTAAGCGAAGGCCGGTGGTTCCTGGACTCCCCTCTCCAGACAACAGGTTATTTGATGCCTACTATGGCATTCCAAGGGTTCATCTGAGGTCCGATACCAACAGTGCATCGTACGCTCAACCGGATAGCGAGAATGATGGGTCATCGTCTGTTTTTGAGCCTAACCCTGCCTTCCAAAGAGAACTGAGCAGAGGCCTTCAAGATTACAGGAAAAGAAATTACAGCCCATATGCAACATCATCTGTTGGTGGTTAACAACTTTAAACATTCGGATATTACACACAAATAGTTTCGTTAACTATTCGATAAAGAAAAACCATTATTCGCGCGATCGAACAATACTTAAAGGCCGACAGAATTTTGTAAGGTATACTCTTAAACAACAACTAATCATATTTAAAAAATATATTTGAAAACTGGAGTAGAACCTGTGGATAAAAATTAAAACCCTCTGTATATACCTAAAACAAAAGTCACGCGGTCCCAACTGCGCCCAATGCAAAATAAAAACCATCTAATAGGTCAAACCCTGTCTTTAAAAGTTAAATATGTACCATCAGTCCTAAAGACTTTAATTTAGCCAGGTTCTACTGCAGTAATAACAAATTATTTGCACTAGCTTTAATTTCGACTGATGTCGGCCCAAGACGTGACCCACTTTGTGACGTCAGCGTGACAGCTATGGCCAAAAAGTATGGGAAACCGAACTCTAATTTATCTGAATATCTCAGAAACGGCTCAAAGAATAAGATTAAAATTTATTAGAACCTTAGTTATGAATGAGTTGATCATT
>JAVBJR010000704.1:0-4485 GCA_031546965.1 Dysgonomonas sp. | reverse complement strand
TAAATGTAGAAATTTTAATTTACAAGATATGCAGGTAGTACGATTTAGGGAAATTGCGCACATCTAGCTGGTTCGGAAGGTGAAAAAATATTGGAAATATGATGAAATGGAACAGAGATATCGCCGGTTGAAAAAACCCGCAATTCCGGCCAGCAGTCAGCACTGCGAAGCTTCACATGCGTGCAGGGAAAGCAACAGTCAGGCAAAGCAAGGGGCAAAGCGCGGTTTTTCGAACGGCGATATCTCCGTTCCATGTCATCTTATTTCCAATATTTTTTCAACTTCCGAACCAGCTAGATGTGCGCATTTGTGAGGGCCACTGGGAGTTTTGGTTGCCGGCCGAGGATTTTCTTTTTCCTTGGGTCGATCAGGTTTCTCCTGTTTGTTGGAATCCTTGTCCTTCTCCTTTCCACTATTGGTAGCCTTAAACTGGACGATGTTTTTATGGATGGCTTCGGCCATTTACCCTTGCTGTTCGAGGTCCGCATAAGTGAGGAGGTCCTTGAGGAGCAGGAGGAAGTTCAGGTCGAAGACCCTGAGAACGGATGTCTGCGAGTTCCGTGGTGAACCTCTGGAGGTGGACTTGGAGCTCTTGGATTTGGGCCTGGGCCGTGGCGAGGTCCATAGTTGCTGGAGGTGCTTGCCTAAAAGGTCTTCCGGACCGAGTATGGGACTCGATGTTGGTGTGTGAAGGAGTTGCCACTTGCTATGGTCAGCAACTGAGTTGCTGCGACCCTAGTGTAGTCGGCTGGCTATCAATGAAAAGCGTGGAGGCGTAGTCTGAAGGAGCAGGGATCCTAAGACGTTGGGAATCCGCTGACTAGTCAGGTGGAGCACTCGAGAGGTTCAGTGATGCGGGTGGCCGTGGTTTCTAGGAGAGGGCCCCACGTTGGGCGCCAATTTGCAACGGTGAGACTCGAGGAGCAAATATATTTATGATGTGGGTTCCCTCTAGTGGCAGTCATTGACACTTCTATAGTTTAGCCGATGTCCATGTACCCTTAACCTTTTACCTCCTAAGCGAATGGGCATTCTAAGTGGATACGATGGCGTGGCAGGAGAGTCGATCCTATGAAGTCACGAAGTCGTGGTAAAGGGTGTCGACAACCCTCTTGAAGTTCCTGCTAAGAAGGGGTGTGTAGGTGGATGGGCGGAGCCTCTAATACCACTTTCAACTGGTCTTATTCGCAGGGTTGACTTCGATGTGGAGACTTGAGTGACCTATCTTCTGTTCGAGGGGTGTGGCTACGACACGCGGTTTATGCAGAGCACCTAGAAAGTTGACCGCGGAATCCGGCTTATGTCAGAAGAAGGAAACAAGAATTCCGTAAGTTGAAATGTAAATATCTTTATTCAGAGCACATTGAGGGAAAAAACTATACCAGTCTACATTTCTAGTACCGAGGTAGGGGCATTTCCAGAGAGACGAGAGAGAACAGTGGATTAGACTGAACTCCCCAAAGAAGTGAAGTTTACAGTCTAGAGGGCCGCTTTAAATAGGCCCTTGAACAATAGGAGGAGGCGCCATCACCGACAGGTGGACGATGACGGCGCCACCGCGAGGAATATTGGTACTGCAATAGCGATTGCAATGCCACGTGCGAACGGAATATCAGCGCCCCTGGTGACGGTTACACAGGTACGAGCGACGTTTAAGTAATTTATATAAGAATAAAAGAGTACCGAACGTTACATCCTCCAATCACAACACTTTTTCCGCTGTTCCACACCCACCTCTCACTCCTCCGTAATTCCCTGCCCACCGTTGTTACCAGTTTTGTGTGATAGTAGTACTTTTGGTACTAGTTGAAACTACGCCCGCTTCGAATTTTCTTTTGTGCTGTGTTGTCACAATTCGCGCCACAAATGACTAACCCATTAAAAATCAGTTGCAATCCAACTTGGTTTTGGTAACAACTAGTTCAAAACATGCTATTTATCCGTATTTTGTGAAGACACGATCTCAAAACTTACGCTCGACGCAGTGTGCAACTGTCTTGCATGACAACTCGCCGCGCAACATGTCAGGGTTAACGCCATTGGCTATATTGCGACGCAATATGTTGCGCTGCAAGTTTCGTTGCTCTGGTGCCGTTTCAGCGATCACACAACTTCACAGATGACTTTTTGCATTTTTCCCGATTCCAACTGCCAGCACAACGTAACAAACTGTTCTTCTAATCTTATATCTAACTTTGTAATCTGTTTTCCTGTTGTTTATTGTTTTATAATTGCTTTTTCCTGCACAGAGAATTCATTCTGGGTGTACATTAGTCGCGCCTTGGCAACACTGTATGCCGTCATTGTGCATGCGCAGGAGGTTGGGGGACAGGTTGCACTGTGTCTATGCGATTTTCCAGATGGGTTTTCAAGAATTTCGTACTTTTTAAGGTAAACAAAACCAATATTTTAATATTAGATGATATAACTAACTTACTTGTTAGCCTTAAGGAATCGCCAAGTGGGGTAGTTTCTGCCACATTTTTGTTTTTAATATCCAGTTTCATTAAACAATACATTTATTACTTACAATTATAACTAGTAATGGCAAGAGTGTATGAATGGTTACTGTTCAAACATCAATGACACTGATATCTTAATAAATTGTTAATTATACTTGAATCTAATGTTTATGATGCAAAGGGGATCAAAAGTTTGATAGTGCTAAGTTTTTATTCATTAAACAAAATGAACGTGACTAATGTACATCACATGGTGTTATAACATTAGTTAGGTAAGTATGTTTGCATATTATGAACACATTTACTTTTAATAATTACAATTATTTGAAATACTTTATTTTGTTTGAGCTTCAAAACTTAATTTAAGATCAATCAATAAAACAATCATAAACATGTTCTGACATTATAATGGACATTAATGACCATGTTGGGGAAATATTGACACAGTAATTAATTGACAGATTTCGTAGCCCCCCTATTGGCTGGCTCGTATTGTGGTTCTGGAGAGAGCTATACGCTCCCACTGAAGCTCGCATTCCAAACGTTCGAAAATGGCGTCCGGAAGTTTCCACAAATGGTGAGTTTGGCTATAAGACCGGCCTTATCCGTTAAATTCACACATTTTTCGGAAGATAACCGTGAACGTAAAAGAACCGGAGCATGCGTAGGGATTCTTCATATAGTATGGTTTACTTTTGTCTTCACCCAACATAGTAAAAAGTGACCTATTGATTGCTGCCCCATCGCACACCAAAATTGCAATTTTTATTTGAAGGAGTTCCAGCCGTTTTATAGCTTCTTGGACAATACTACAGAGTTGCTTCGAAGTGATGCAATTCGTACAGAAGTAGGCAAACGGGAAGTGGTATGAAGTGGTGAGGCCTCTCACGGTGAATTGAAGAACATGAGATGCAATGTCTTTAGCATGTACATTTCCTTCACTGTCAACCGGATGTTGCATGTCGTTTTCACAATTGTTAAGGTGAAGATAACCAATCATCTCCCCAGAGTGTCGCTTGTATACGACCTCTTCTGAAATTTTCATCTCGTCGATTACCCGTGAGTAATACTGTTCATGTCCCTGGAGATTAGATATCGCAGATTGCACGTGTAATGGAAGTTGTGTGGGGAAGTCTGGGTCACTAGTGAACATGGAGCCAAAATCTTGCAATTTTTTCTCTGATGGATGAACCAAGAATCCGCTATCTCGAACAGCACGATATGTAGCAGCCGACATTTTGTATATATACAAACACCATTTTACAATGGTGGGATGCCATTTATTTAAATCCGTGGCAAGATTCTCGCTTGGCTGCCTTAAGCTGCACTCGCAGGAACATTTCCAACGATGAATTCAGAGCAATCTTTGTTTTTGCTGCAGACGGGAGCTTTGTTAAATCTGAGTTATCCTCTTCATTGACAGGGTCGCAACTTTGAACCACTTTCTCCAGTTTCTTCATGGTTACTTTCAGTTTTCTCTTCAGCTGGTTGTGTTCATGACGATAAGTTTTTGCTTTATCAGAGATCTGTTCCTTTGATAGGAATCTGTTGTTGTAGTTGCCATGGGAATTATTACGTTTCTTCATTTTCTGTTTGCTGGTTGGTCTTCAGGCACGGTTCATACTTGAAGCATTCTATGCGTTTCGATTTAGATGTCACACGCTTGCAGTGAACAGAACAGACACACTGGGTTCTATAGCAAAACCTTCCTGCAGAGGGCTGGTGTAATTTGAAAAACACATCCTTCAGGTCATCATTTGCGATTCCTTTGCATATTATTTTTTGTCTGTTAAAGTATCCAGTAGTTTCTCAAGTGAGGGCGGCTGGTGGCGCAGTGGTTAGAGCACTCGCCTTGTACCTCTGTGGGCCCGGGTTCGATCCTGGGTCTAGCTTGTGCAAAGGAGTTTTCTAGTTATCCTGCCAGTTTGCAATGGGTTTTCTACGGGTTCTCCGGTTTCCCCCATCTTCTAATTAACTAGAATACCTTCATAGGGATTCGCTGTGGGCCCTCAAAATGGAGCAT
>JAVBJR010000439.1:0-7578 GCA_031546965.1 Dysgonomonas sp. | reverse complement strand
GTTTTACCACACCGTCTGACGGGCAACATCTACAGCGACTTCCTTGTAACCACTCTTCCCAAACTACTGGAAGATGTTCCTCTGGCAACAAGGTTGAACATGTGGTACATGCATGATGGTGCTCCACCACATTTCAGTCGCCTCACGCATAATGTTCTCAATGAGAAATTTCATGACAATTGGTTAGGAAGGGCAGGGCCTATTGCATGCCCCCCTGTTCACCAGACCTGAATCCGTTAGATTTCTACTTGTGGGGCCACATGAAATCCTTAGTTTATGCAACTCCAGTTGCAACTGCAGACGAACTTCACAACCGAATTTTTGCTGCCTGTGCGACCATTTGCAGGGTTCCTGGCACCTTTGAACGGGTCTGACAGTCCATGTCGAACCATGTTAATGCATGCATTACATCCCATGGAGGGCATTTTGAGCACCTGCTGTGAATGCAAATGTAGCATTTCCAATATATCATTACTTTTCAGATGTGCGGAGCATGCATTATGGATGTCATGTTTCAAGTGCTACATAAACACCTCAGCATTTGGGGACATGTGTTTATATGAACTTTATGTCTTGTTTTTATGCAGGGAATATTCCCTGTAAGTTTGTCCACCTATTTCCGAAACACCCTGTATATAAATGTACCTATGTCCGCCATTCCCCTTCTATCACTTTTATCCCCAAGACAGTGCATATCTTACACCTATTCTTTAATTATTCCGTAGTTTTCCCTCCCTTTCCTTCTCAATCTCCCTTAACCATCTTCTACCTCCACCATCCTCTCGCAGGACCTCTCCCACCTTCCTATTTTTTAAATTATCCCGCACCCCTCCACATCTTTCCATTACATGTTCCAATGTCTCTTCTTCCGCTCCACACACCTTACATATCCTCTCCTCAATCGGTCTCTAATATTTCACTGCTCCCATCTCCATTCCCGTACGGTACCTTGCTAGCATTTTCTTCTCCTTGTAATGAACCACCCCACTCGTCAGGTATTGTGCTCTCCCCTGTCCCTGTTTCAACACCTTATATATCGGGTTATACTTTGAGTTTTTCATCTTCTGTCTATTCTCACTCCCTCTTCTATCTTTTATCCTCCTTTCAATCTCTTCCTCCACCTGCCAACCTCTACTTTCCATATCCTGTATCCCTACTTCTGAGATACCCAATTTACCTAGCTGCTTTCTCTTTTCTATCCTCCATCTCAACCCTTTTCGCCCCTCTTCGTTCCTCCATTTTGCACACACATTTGTCAAGTCTTCCTTCTCTTCCTGCCGCAATCTTCTCTCATATTTATATGCCCTTCTCCACGTTTTTGCCCATAGCTGCGCCTCATCTACTTCTTCCTGGACTATATAGCTTGGTACATCCCAATTAAACCCCAATACCCATCTCCAATATTTTGTAATTATCTTCTGTAATTCTCCTTGCTCCTCCCACCCCCAAATTTCTGCCCCGTACGTCATTATTGCCTCTATTAGTGCCCTAAACAATTTCCATCGAGCCCTTATGTCACCTTTCCAATATCTCTCCCCGAGTCCCCACACTGCCCCCATAGCTATTCTCGCCTTTTTCTTAATATACCTGATATGCTCCCTGAACCCATTATTACTTTGCAAAATCATTCCTAGTTATTTAAAATCTTTAACTATTTTTATTTCCTTTCCCTCCCATAACCATCTTTCAACTTTCGCCCTTCTTCCACTTTCTTAAAAATATGCATTTTCGATTGGCCATAATTCAATTCCAACCCTTTTCGTTTTAAATACTTATTTAGACTATTCAACATCTGCATTTGTTTTGTTTCCACCGCGAGCAACACCATATCATCAGCATAAGCCAATAGCCAAACTTTAATCTCTTTTAATACTACCCCTCCTCTTGTTTCTCTTTCAGGTAATCCTCCAAATCTGCAATAAATAGGTTAAACAGTAACAGACTCAGAGGGCACCCCTGCCTCACCCCTTTTTTCGATTGAAACTGACCCGTCACTCCCTCCTCCATTTTTACTCTATTCGTTGTTTCTTTATATATCGCTCTTATCATCCGATACATTTTCCCTCTTACCCCTAACTCCCATATTTTCTTCACTGAATCAAACGCCGCCTTCAAATCTATATAGTATGCATAAAGTTTACCTTGTTTCTTCGCTAATTGTTTCTCTACTAACGTGTGTAAGATATAAACACTGTCTATTGTTCTTCTTCCTTTTCGGAACCCCATTTGGTTATCCGGTAATTTTCCCTTCTCTTCCGCCCATTCCATTAGCCTATCATTTACAATTGTCGCGAACAACTTAAACTCCGTACTTAACAATGAAATTCCTCTATAATTACTTGGTACATTCTTATCCCCATTGTTATAGATCGGTATCACTATTGCTTCTTTCCAGTCTGCCGGTATCTCTCCTCTACTCCACACTTTATTAAATAAATGTAACACCCCTTGTTGCACTTCTATTGACGCATATTTCCATATCTCTGGATCTATCTCATCCCCTCCAGGCGCCTTTTTTATTGCTACTCTTTTTATAGCTTTATTCACTTCTTCTTCTATAATCTCTCTCTCAAAACGCTCCTCTTTTTCTTCTTCACCCTCACTTTCCTCTCTCCACATATCCTCTTGTTGCTCTTCGCCCTCCTAATAATAGGTCAAAGTGATGCACCCATTCCTCCTCCGCTATTGTACTCCTAATTACTTTCCTCCGCTTTCTCCCTTTATTAACAAATTGCCAGAAATCGTTTTCCGTCTTAATTGCTTTCACCTCCTCCTCTATCTTCTTTTTCCATATTAATTTACTCACCTTACAAACCTCTCTAAACCGCCTGCGTTCTCTTAAATACTTCGGCCTTATGCTTTCCCATTCTCGTTTCCTGGCTATTCTCAACTCCCACAAACTTTTTCTCATTCTCGGCCTGCACTCAAAACATGCCACTGTCCACCAGCTTGCTTGCTTCCCTCCGCACCTCCCTTGATATTTCTGTTTCGGTCTCGCTTTGTCCACTGCTGCTCTCAGTCTTCCCCAACACTCTTGTACAGATTCCTCCTTCTTCTTTTCCCATTCCCTTCCCTCCAACATTTTCCTATACTCCTTTACACCATCCTCAGACCATACATATTTTTTCCACCTTTCCTCTTTATTCAATATCGTTTTTGTCCCCTCCTCCTCTTCTTCTTTCCCTATCACTATCAGCAGTGGCATGTGGTCCGATTCAATCCTTTCTCCTACACTAAACTTAGTCACTTCCCTCTCAGTATTCCCATTTACTATCCCGTAATCTATAATCGTACACCCCCGTTCTGCCACATATGTCCACTCTCCAGTTTCATCTCCTTGCTTCCAACCATTTAGCACCAGCAGTCCTTCCTCCTCCATCCATTTTAACATTTTAACTTTTTGCCCATTTGTCAAAATATCTTTTGATGTCCGTTCCCATTCTCTTCCATCTTTTGCCATCACCCCTTTATCTTCCCCTATTCTTGCATTCATATCTCCGACTATCAACACCTGCTCATTATCATGCTCTCCAATATCTTTTAACTCTTCTCTTAATTTCTCCCATCCCTCTGCGTTGTATACTGCCACTATCAACCACTCCTTCACTTGACAGTGTCCCTTCCATCGTATGGTATTATTTCCTAGTGTAAAAGTCCCATCTAAACTACTCCCCTTTTCTCTCCTTTTCTCCCATTGCTCCCAATGCTTCTCTTCTAACCATGTCTCCAGCAGACTTGCCACATCATATTCTATTTACCCTTCCCAAAATTCTCTACTTTTATTCTTTACCCCGGTCACGTTTTTCTGCTTCCCTCCTTCTACAATTCTTAACTTCTGACCGTCTTTACACCATCTATATAACTGTCCTTCTATCTCTATTTTATTGAAGCGCACTCTCGCTCTTCTTCCTTGGGTTCGTTCCCTCCTCACTAATTCAAATAAATGTCTCCGCTCCATCCAAAGTTTTGCAGAGAAAACCTCGTCTATGTAGATTTCTGTATTCTTCAGCTTGTTCTTTGCCATCATCACTTGTTCCCGTTCCTTTTCTTTAGCAAATTTCATCACAATTGGTCTGGATCTTTCTCCTTGCATCCACCCAACCCTATGCGCTCGCACCAGCTCTATGTCCTTTAGTCCCAGATGCTTTTCGAAAAAGTCTTGTACTTTTTTTCAGCCTGAATCCAAGTTTCCCCTTTTTCCTCCGGTATGCCTTTCATTACAAGGTTCACCCTCTGACTCCTATTCTCCAATTCATCGATTTTTTCCTCCAACATTTCATCTGGATACTCATCTTCTTCATCACTGCCACATCCTTGGTCCGCTCTTGCTCTCTGTCTTCTTTCTCTTCCAACCGTTGTTTCCGTTCAACCTCTAAGGCCTTATGTACCTCTTGGTACTTCATGCTAACTCTTCCTTCTTCATTTCAACTCTATCCATTCTTTCCACTAATACCTCCAGTATATTATCCAGTTTGTCCTCCATAGTCTCTGGTTCCTCCCTCCACTTTGCCTCTTTCTCCACCGTTCTTATCTCACTATTTTCCATGCTTGCTGTGCCGCTGCCTTGAATTATCTTCTTTGAAGGAGGTGATCTATTTGATACACCTCTTTTAAATGGTTCCTACTCTCCTTATCCTTCAGTCTATCAATGCTTGACAAACTTCCTGCACGGATTCAATTGTCATTCATTCCTAATCTTCTTATATTGTCTCTTCCTTTCTCCTTTTTTCTTTGATTTTCGTCTTCCCTTTTCATCTCCAAACATAGATTATTCTCCCTCCGTTTGTCAATTTCTCCTTGTCCGGCGTCTCTCTCTGCAACTACGATTATATTGCCATGTGTATTGAATTTCCTTCCAGTAATTTTTAAATCGGAAATAAACTTATCTTTGCCGGCAGTTCCCGTTGGAACTGCCTCCTCACTTGTACAGCTTTCACCTTTTTACCGCTACGATCACTTTCTTTTCTCCGTCAATCCTTCTTTTCCAATCACTTATCTGTTTCAATCTTTTACTAATCCTCCTTTCTCTTCTGTATTCAGTCCAAATCCACTATATCTGCTCTCCACCACTCTCTTCTACTGTTGTTATAACTATGTCATCGTCACTTCAACAGCCAAAGCCCAAACAGCCAACGCCCAAAACACGGGAGCTATGCACACGCACGTCTGTCTCTACCAACAACCTACGACGTTCAAGCCATTATGCCACGAGCTCGGCATCATCCAGTGCTTCACCCTGGGATACAATGTCAAGGGTGTCAAAACGTATTTCTAACTAGTCTTGATTAGGTTACGTAAATTAGTTTTCTCTCTGTCAATTATAATGTAATAACTTCCGGAACTAGCCCGTAACAAGTGACCGAGAGATAACTAATTAACTTAACATAACCAAAACTAGTTGGAAATAAGTGTTGATACCCTTTTGTTCTTTTATGTTCCCTGATGTTTTTCGAAAAAATCTTTATTTAACAGAGAAAACACGTTTGTTTTCAAACCCACTGGATTTCCTAAACTAACTGCAACACTTGTTTTCACATTGAAATAAGTGCTTAACCCTGAAATACTCGGGTTGGCGTCTCCTGGACACCACACATTTAAAAATTGAAGCTAATGTGCTTTAAAATTTTTAGGGAAACTGTCCCTTTGTATACCTTCATTTAAACATCCCTAGCACCTTTTAAATTATGATTTGTTCAAGTATTTGAGCATTACTGTCTTCGAGAAGTGCTTAAAGTTGACAGATGCCGGTTTGGTGTGTGTTTTTCTGTATAATATAAATTTATGCTATAGGAGACGTGAATTTTATTTTTTTTATATTAGTAATTTATCTAAATTAGTTGGAATCAGGAGACAACAGTAACTATCTTTAATTAGCACCTTAGCTGAATTCTTTCTGTGATATTAGATTTGACTTGATTTTACTACATATTGCATACCTATGATTCGTATAATTTACAATGGACTAATAAAATTTTGTATTGCTTTAAACTATATGTTACTTGGAGTGCAGTAACATTAAGAAAATGTATGAAATCATAAAATTATTTATTGTGCAATCAGAAATCAATGGATAATTAATCAGTAGTTGACGTCCAACAGACGCCATGTGAGTGGAATTGAAAAAAAAATTACCCGAGTGTTCCAGGGTTAAATACTTAGGGATGATGATGCAAAGTAATAATGGGGTAGGGGAACATATAAAGTATGTAAAGAAGAAGGCGAGGATGGCAATTGCAGCGGTATGGGGAATAGGGGAAAGATACTAGAAGGGAGAGGCATGGATAAGGGAGAAGTTGTTTGGAAGTCTGATTGAAGCTATAATGACTTACGGAGCGGAAATTTTGGGATGGGAGGAACAAAGAGAGCTACAGAAACTCATTACTAAATATTGGAGGTGGGTATTGGGAGTGCAATGGAATACCCCAGGGTATATAATTCAAGAGGAGGTGAATGAGAAACAGTTATGGGTGAAGACTTGGAAAAGGGCGTATCGGTATGAAAAGAAGTTAAGAATGGAGGGAAGGGAAACATGGGTAAATAAATATATGTGCAAAGTGGAGAAATGAGGAGGCACAAAAAGGATTAAGATGGAGAATACAGAGAAGAAAGGAATTGGTAAAGTTGGGAATTTCTGAGGAAGGGATAGAAGCATTGGAGGAGAGAGGATGGGATGTGGTGGAGGAAATAGAGAGAAGGATAAAGGAAAGGAGGGTGCATACGAACTGGATGAAAATCCAAAACTCGAAATTAATAATAATAATAATACTTTTATTCTATCCCCTTACGGGTATTAGAAGAGGTTACAACACACCTCGTACAACAAATATAACCAAAATCAGACACACTGCGAGACAAATGAGTATCTCAACCCGCCCCATCTTTCTCCACCCGTTGTATAGTTTTACAACACTTCATCAGACATCCTCTCTCCCCACCATTTTCCTCCAAGGCTTCTATTAATCCTCCCTCCCACTTACCCCCATTTACACAGTCTTTCACCAAATGGGCTACAGTCTCCTCCGCTCTCCCACACAGCCTACAACTCTTTTCTTCCCTTCCCCGCCAATATTGTGCCGCCATCGCCATCCCACCGGTTCTAAAACCCGCTATCACTCTTTTTTCTTCTATACTTAAATCTTGTTTCCGTAAATACTCTGCTCTTCCACTTTTTGGGCCTAGCATTTGATAAATGGAATTAAATTTTAAATTTCTCATTTTCTCCTCTCCCTTCTGCCTATTCCTGTCCATAACCCTCCGCCTAAACTCTACCTGCACATCATACCCTCGCGCTTCAAACTCTACAATCCCACCCTCCAACAATCCTATATCCGCCAGAGCTTTTTGTTTTCCCCTCCTCCACTGGCCAATAGCTTCTACTCTTGAGTTTACATTCCACCTCCCGCACTCTTTAACCCAGCTCCCTTCTCTTTCTAAAACTTTCTTTTCATATCTATAAGCTCTGGCCAATGTCTCACCCCACTCTTTTCCTTCCCCAATTTCTCTTTGCACCATGTACCCTGGTGTAC
Source organism: Dysgonomonas sp. (assembly GCA_031546965.1). Lineage (GTDB taxonomy): Bacteria > Bacteroidota > Bacteroidia > Bacteroidales > Dysgonomonadaceae > Dysgonomonas_A. The sequence goes on along the minus strand of JAVBJR010000439.1, from coordinate 52 downwards.
ATCTTCTTAACCCCAATACCCATCTAGCATATTTTTCTCTTATGTTTTCTAA
>JAVBJR010000094.1:0-7744 GCA_031546965.1 Dysgonomonas sp. | reverse complement strand
ACGCTGTATGGAACGTATGGAAGGCCATCCGCGGCAAAAGTACCGCGCCTGAGAACGTCGAAAATGGAACGTCTGCCCGCTTTTATGACGAGTCACCGGTGTTCCATAAAAATGTTCGGTCGCGCTGCAAGATGGCGTCCGACACGTGATACATGAAACCAACCAATCAGAAACATTGAAATTTCTCCGTCCGCTGCAAGATGGCGTCCTCCATAATATAAATTGGCCATACTCTCTACATCAAGGGCTCTACCAATAACGGTTGCAGGGGGCGTGGCATTGGAGGCTCCGCCCTCCCCGGAGTGTGGGTAAAAGCTCCTGCAACGTTGCAGGAGCTCTCTTGGTGTTGCAGTGTGGACCAGTGTGGTTGTGGTGGTTAGAGCAGTGTGGTGTGTTTGGTGAGCAGTAAAGGTGTTCTAATGTAGTGGTTGCCTTTATTTCCTTCGACCTTAGCTTCAGCGGTTAGGGACTGTTAGGAAATTTAGGACCATCGGAAAAGGAGAAGTCACGTCAGGGACGTGACATACTAATTTTTATAGGTCACAGAATAATTATACTGACATCAGCAGCAAATTCATCATGTAACAAGTTACATCAGATAACCAAAGATTGTTGAATTCCATAAGACAATGTAGAAGTAGTAAATAAAAGTACCGGTATACAAAACCGAGCTGTCGAGTTTTGGAACATGAATAACTTCGGAAATACTTTTATTGGAAACTAAACGTTTAAAAGATGAAAATAAAAATTAAATGGGAACTAATTTTAGAAAATATTTTAACGAAATCCGAGATGGTGTGGTGACGAGCTGGTTTATTTGGCATGCAAAGACCCAGGTGTTTTACCTGCCAAACGGAAGTTACTTTCTGAAGAGTCCATGTATATTATTCACATTGCATTGGCTCGTTTTGCACAGATTTATATATAATGTTCAATAAATTGGACAAACGTCAGTTTATGAATGTATCTACTTGTTTATTATTCTCCAATAAGTGCTTCTAGAAGGAAACTCCTAATCACCCCATTTTTTTTCAATGGTTTCATCTTCATCGTGTACATTAGTTGCATTGTGATTTGAGATACATACAGTATTATAATTGCCGTGTTAGTGACGTGGAATGAATTTGATTAAATTAAAAGTTTTGTGCAGCTAAGATTAATTTTTGCATTTTACTCATTTGTTGATAGTGTTGGGCAGGAGGAACATTTTTCATTCAGTTTTATTATGGAATGAGAACACAGCAAGGTGGATCGTCTCTGTTGACCTTGCAGCAAACTTCATTGGTGAGACACTTTGTATCGATGACCTTACCGGTAGTGTCTATAATTTCACAAGTTTTTGTTAGGTCACGGTTAGCACGAATACATGTCAAGGCCGGTGTTCTTTCTGGGCATTTTGCGTCTTCTGAGAAGCAAATAAATATAAATTAGACTTTTGTATGTTTCAACATTTGCAGAACTAAGCGATGACTTACTTTGTGTTGGTGGCTTTGGCAGAGGAAGAGTTTTATAATGACACTTCAATTGCCCTGCACTTGTAGCAGCATCAGTCAGTTTGAAGCAGCAAACTTCGTTGTTTTCATAACAGTTCTGCGATAATTTGCCGCAATCACATGAAGCAACGCAGGGAGGGGTGGGTATCTCATAGTAATCATCACACGATGGATCTAGAAAATTACAGGTTCTTCGCCGATTAAATTTCTCTTATGTCTTTCCTGGTATACATAATTATTTATTAGTTTTTATTTCAATTTAAATAACGACAACGTGTGACCCTAAATCTATGATACGTAATAAGATTTGGGTTCGTCCATAAATGACGTATGACGTCCTTCAGCAAAATGTGTGGGGGAAATCTGTTCGCCATATTCAAATGAAATCGGATCTGAAATACTTCTTGGGCATTCATTTTGTTTGCATTTAAAATGAAGAATAAGTTACAGTTCACTGTACAAAATGCGTAATGAAATGGGCTGTTTTGAATATGTAAATTATTGTGTAAATGCACCAGTAATTAACAACGTCACTTATCCTAAATTGTAGAAGGTATGTCATTTATACATGAGACAGGATAGTTGCTGTGCAGTATCACATATTCACAATATTATATTTAGAATTCTATCATTTTATAAAACAAAATGCAGAATTTGGAAAGCAGCAAATGCAAATAAAAGCTGTACGTATTAGTCCGCGGCGAAAAATTAACATTGTTTTGAGAAGAAAAAAAAAACATGTCTAAACTGAAATTAGATTTTAAATTTAAGTAGCAATGATTAATTGCTTGTTGAAAACTTAAGAATACAAATGTCGTAGTTTCTCTAAATAAAGTTTGATAAGCGTGTTCTTTCCAAATAATTATGTATTAGAAATAAACCGAATAATTTTAATTATTACAATTAATTATATAATCATGCAATATGTGACAATTGTACTTAATTGGAAATATAAGGAGTTAAATATAATAAAGTTCATCCAGGATCCCCTTCCTCTTGGAATAAAAGGATTGTTTAAATATTATGAAAATCTTTGATAAACTTTATTGTACCAATTTTCATTTGGCTTCACCCAGTGTGATTTCTATTAGCAGTAGTTTTCTCGTTATTTAAGAGATATCAATTACGAATATTTGATTTTGATTTCCATCTGACAAATGCTTTGAAACTCGACGAAAACGCTCTGAATGCCAACATTTGAATTTTATCATGCCTACTATTCAAGTTATGTACGGTTTTATTCTGCCGTTCAAAAAAATGATCTAGGGAGAAAACTAATGTCAAATAAAATTGTCACAATGCAGTGATTCTCTCTACAGCTGAATAAAAAAATATCCGTCCCCTTGTGTTATTTTCTGCAATTCGGTCGAGAATATATGCCTGCCGCAAAATGTTGGCACTTCTACAAAATTTCACGATTTTACGTTGGCAAAGTTTTTGTCAAACGGCTTGTACAAATAATGCCAAAAGTTTTGGCTGATGACGGCACATTTCTAGGTCAGTAATCCCTAGAAATGTGACGTCATCAGAGGGTCAGTGAAATTTACAGCCAAAACTTTTGGCAATATTTGTACAGCCGTTTGACAAAAACTTTGCCAACGTAAAATCGTGAAATTTTGTAGGAATGTAGAGAAAGGTGTTTTATAAATAACCTCACAAGAAGTTTGGCGAAATTGTGATTAGTTCGTCTAATATTTAATCAAAACTGTCATTTTTCATGATTTCACTTAAGAATATTTTGCAAGGTAACCAATTATCGTTTTCGAAAAAACTTCAAATGGTTATGTAGGCAACACCTTTGTCAATATTCGTACCAAATTTCATTCTTGGATGGTTGAAACTGTTCTGTCCAACCTTGAGTAAACGTTTAAAAAACGACATTTTCGCTTAAATTCCGGAGTCATTTTTAAACGCTTGGCTAATCGCAGCATAATAAACTTGGAACCAAAATAGAGTACCACAATCCTACTATAATGTCTAATTTATTTAGAATTTTTACATTTACTGATGCGGAGAAAATGAATTTTCAAAAACATCACAATTACCCCAACTGGCCAACTTGTATTTCCACACCCTTTCCTCTTGTGGCCACCTGGCGGAGGGAAAGCGAGTTACACTCGTGGTAACCTTCCACCTTAACAAACCTGACCGAAGTTTCAAAAAATTTTGAAAATAGAAGTACTCCTATTTAAACTCATTTCGCACTTCTTACGGCCATTTACAACCCCGGGAAAAAAATATGTAAAGGTGGTTGCAAACATCGCGGTAAAGGTATTCCAATTTATCTTGTGAGAAAAGAAAATGGTTTTATGAAATACAAATAAATAAATTTTTATTCTAAAATGCCTTGCCGCTTAAAGAAAAATTTAGTTATAAAATAATAGTGAAAAGTCTCATAAAATTGCTCAACTGTACCCTGTGTTGGAAATAAATATGTAATCGCACAATTGCTGGGAAATAAATACGTAATATGATGTAGTTGACAGCACACCAAGAGGCAAGGCGAGGCGAGGGTGAAATGATCAATCAGTGATGCAATACACAAGTTTTGAATATTGTATTACTTAAAGGAGAACTGACAGGGCGAGAAAAGTGGACAATGACCACCCTGCCATTGGGTAAATTTGGACTACCCGCCAATTAGTCTGTCCATTATTGGCCAAAACGGGTTCTCGATGCCGTTTTAGGCACTGACCATAGTCCACTTTTCCCGCCATGTCAGTTCTCCTTTAATGATTTAGCAAACAAAATGGTGCCAACCAAGGAATATTCACATGGTGTGAAGGAATGCATTGTGAAGCTGTTACAGGATGGTAAAACACAAACACAAGTTTCCAAACTCATTGGATGTTCTCAGGGAATGGTCTGTAACATTTGGTCAAGGTATCAAACAACTGGAAGCGTTAAAAACTGCCCTGGACGTGGAAGAACAATGAAGGCAACTAAACGACAAGACAGGATGTTGGTACAAATTTGCAAAAAGAAGAGGAAGGCTACATCTAGAGAGGTGAATCATCAATGGGAATCAAGTGGAGTGAAGGTAACTGACAGGAAAGCACAAGATTAGTTGCATAAAGCAGGGTATTCCTTCAATAAAGCCTAGACCAAACCAATGCTCACACGCCTGCACAGACAGAAATGTCTTACATGGCCAAAAAAAAGTACCGATGTTGGTCACCAGAGGATTGGGAAAAAGTCATTTTCTCTGATAAGTCAAGGATATGTATCGGGAGTGGTGACGATGCTGGGACTTTTATGTGGAGACTGCCTAGTGAAAAGTTTCATTTTGACTGCTTGTTCTCTAAAACTAAATTCTCAACATTGATGATCTGGGGTTGCATGTCAGCACAACGACTTGGGAAAGTTTGCATTTTGAAGATTACTGTCAATGTTGATATGTTCTGTGCCATTTTGGAGAACTTTCTTGTCCCCACATTGGATGAACAGTTTGGGGCCGACAATGACGTGACATTTCAGGATGACAATGCATCATTTCGCCGTGCTATAAATCTGTTAAAACCTGCAACATACCCGTGTAAAAACTATGAACTGGTCTGCCAACAGTCCAGACATGAATCCTATCGAAAATGTGTGGAGGGAGCTCAAGAAACGAGTCGATACTGTGAAACCTACTAACAAACTGGAGTTAGCGGATGCACTCAAGAAATGCTGGAGTGAAATTGGTCCAAACTATTGCAAGAACCTTGTACATTCAATGCCAATTGGTTGCAAGCACTGATTAAGGCTAGAGGAGGAGCAACCAAATATTAATTAATGTAGAATAAATATATTTTTTCATTTCATGAAACCATTTTCTTTTCTCACATGATTAACTGGAATACCTTTATCGCTATTACATATTACACTATTACATATTTTCACAGGGGTGTAGGAATGCATGCTCTATCTAATTTAGTCTAGGACTGAAATTTATATAATGCGTAATTATTTGCTCTATGACACGTGTAAGTACAATGGGGGACATAATTAGTGCAGAGAACTTTAGTTGAAGCAAAATGTAACAGGAAACTGTATACTGTGTAAATGCAAATCCTGAAAAGGTGGTGTATTGGCGGCCATGTTAACACGTGACCCAAGTTACTCGGTAAGGGATACGGGAACTCGGGTCAAAGGTCACGTTCTCACGCCTTTCTCGGGATCGATCGACCGTAAGGGGGTTTTAGGAGGGTTGGCAGATACCGGTACGGATAAGGGCTTATCGCGTTGAAAACCAACCGCGGGGCATCACGGGAAAGAGTGTTTCGTTTCAATTGCCAACGCTTTATTATGTCGCAAACCCACTGATAATCGCGTATAATGGCAACATGGCCGGAAACGCGATCGGTGCGCCTCCTATCGGCTGCCAACCGAACCAACAACTGATACCTGAGCGATAAGCGAGCTAAGAATGTCATCCGGCCAATTGACTGCTTTCATCTTTCATTCCTATACTATATATGAAAAACCATGGAATAAACTCCCAGCAGTGAGAAATTTCACGTTGTGGAACTACGGCGCTAGATGGCGCAACGGTTGCAACCCGTAAATTGGGATTGTATGTTATGATTTATTATTACATGGGCGAAAATGGTAGTAATATTTTGACAGGATTTTATGAATGTGAATAGGATTATGGGTGTTTTGGTTGGCAATATTGACGATGGTGGCGCGCAGGTGCGGATAGAGGTAGATGGAGGGCGTGGTTATTTTCAGTGGTGTTTGTTTAGGGTAGTATATAAAATCTGCTTTGATGATGTACCATGATGAACCCCCTGCCTGTCATCAAATTGCCTCGAGAGCATGATGATGCATGCATTCATTGAAATGACAATCAACAGCGGTTGAGTGTAAATGGCAGCGCCGTGACGCGGCTTTTTTACCAACTAACCAACGCTATTATCCACTTGGCCACGCCCTTTTCATTTTATTTCACCCAATATATAATTTCTATTAAAGCTTCCCGTAAGTGTGTGCCATCATTTTTTGTTGCTGCACATCGGTTGCATATTGAAAAGTCATGTTGGGAAATATACGTAGACATATGTGTGCATTAATTAATAGTTACAGGGTGGTTCGAAATTAGCGGTATACCTTCGTGTATTTTTTTGTACTTGTATTGTATTTGCAGGCTTATTATAATATTAGTACAAGTATTGTTTGGGACGTGTTGGCATAGGGAATATATGGAATAGATGTTGATGAATGGTGGAATGAATAGTGCAATCAGCTGGTCGTGGGATTGTAGGGGGCGCTTATCGAAGCGCATCTTTGTCGTCACGGACAAGTTCACTTTCCCACCAGTTATATAGTGTAGAGGCCAAGCATATACTGTTTTTGTGGAGCATATGTATTGGGTCTGGGGCCTTGTTGGTGGCACGAGTGAGTTGAGCACGCGACCGGAAGTGGTGCGTCAGACGTCAGATGAGCATCCATGATACTCTTCTATATGTGTGCACTATATAGTCCTCCCCTCGCTACATAGTCAGTACGAGATGACGTTCGCCTTTGTTATTACTACTACTATTATTATTTTATCATTGGAATTGTAATTTGCGTGGGCGACAACGACGCTTCAACCTTTTTCTTTTCACCTGCCCCAAAAAACGCAAATGCACGCAACGTCATCGCATCAGTCGTCGTAAAAATTAATCGCAAAAAAAACTTGCTGCATAATTAAGTTATTTCTTTTTACTATAGTATACACCTGTACTTATGATTAATGACATTTAAACAACCAGAATAATGAAAAAACCTTTGGTTTCAAATGAAAAAAATGGAGTTTCTTTGGCCGCCATTATGCCAGTCAGAAGATACAAAAATTGCGATTTGTATTAATGAATAAGCTGTATATTAAATTCCTTTGTAATTTCAATTTTATATATATATATATCAGGCCTCGAAATATCAGGAAAAATTTGCATAGCAATCACTGCTACACAAAATACAAATTGATTAGCAATATATTATTAGCAATAAATGTGTAGCAAATTGAAATGATTGACTAATTTAATACATAGAAAAAAAGAACAAAATTGTATACAGTTAAGGTGCGTTTCCAAGGGCGTGCGATTTTCGAAATCGCCCGCATTCCATGATGATCACATACCCATGCGTTTTGCCCTGTTTGCATTTTCGTGCAAGCCAAAATTGTTTTGGCGTGCGATAAAATGCACATTCAAAGCTAGAGTCGTTTGGTGCGCGCGGGAACAGAAAACGCGCATTTTATCGCACGTCAAAACAATTTTGGCTTG
>JAVBJR010000225.1:0-7146 GCA_031546965.1 Dysgonomonas sp. | reverse complement strand
GTAACCGACCTGTCGGGCAGCCTTACCACAAAAACAACCAATGTCACCAAAACGGGTTATTATTATTTTGACGGTACTCTTTTGGTGTGGCAACCTATCGGTGCAGGCGATAACCTCGGTAATCACACCGCTACAACAGACCTACTAATGAGTGGTAAAAATATCAATAATGCAGCCAATATAACTGCTACCGGTAAGACTTCAACCGGCACAGCAGCTATAGCCAAAGGCACAGATAATAGTACACCGGTAGCAGGTTCAATAGCAGTTTCGGCTGATGGCACCGGTGGCATCAAATGGGTAGCACCCACAAGTATCGGTGCAGGTGATAACTTGGGTGATCACACAGCAGGTCAGAGTCTAAATCTGAATGGTCATTCTCTAAGTAATGATGGTACAGAGACTGAAGGTATAAAAATTGATGCAGCAGGTAATGTAACTGCTCAACAACAACTTAGTATAAAAAGCATTCCTGCTGATGCAAGTACAGCTAATGTTGTGTTAACAGCCGATGCAAATGGAGTAGTAAAAAGAGCTCCCAATCTTGATATCAGCAATATTCCCAAGAGGAACGTTTATCCTTCGGAAGCAGGTATTTCACTAGCGGCAGGTCAATCGTATAGTTTTACAATAGCAGCGACTCCTGCTGATATTTATCCCTGTATATTAACACTATTCGAATGGAATACATGTGACCAGTATGCTAAAGCAATGTTTTTAATAACTCCCCGTGATCGTTCGATGGCTTGTATAGGGAGTGATGCAGCCGGTAGACCTTATACCGTAACACCCTTGGACAATGTTTATGGTTCGAGGCTTTCGTTTACAGCTAATGCGTATCCATGTGCAGATACCCCCTCTGGTCCAAATCAGCCAAAACAGTTTGATTTTACTATCGAGCGTGCGCTGAACTGGACTGATCTCAATGTAATCAAAGTAACTAACAATGCTCCTGTGACAAGAAGCTTTGTTATTCGCCAGTTGCAGTTGTAGTCTAAGAGTAGATGTACATATACAAATAAGTAACAGTATTTCACAACAAAGAGCTATTCGAAAGAATAGCTCTTTGTTATATATAGAGTAAGCTCCTCCGAAACAATGAGCGGTAGATGCCCATTTATCTCAAGATTTTTAAATCAGTAGTGAGCAATAATTGCTTGCTACTGATTTTTTTATAGCTATAAACGACTCCCTAAAATACCTAATATGAGTAGTATCACAATTAGTTCTATATAGTTAGTTTTTTGGTTGTACATACAGATTAAAGTCTGATGTAAGCGTCATTTTATTGAATAAAACTGCGCCCAAAACTTGCAAAGAATATATTTTTGATTAACTTTGCATCGCAATTAACGAAAAGGGCAGTTACCAGAGTGGCCAAATGGGTCTGACTGTAACTCAGATAGCTTACGCTTACGGTGGTTCGAATCCATCACTGCCCACATTTGGTTAAAAGCACAATGTTGCGAAAGTAGCTCAGTTGATAGAGCATTAGCCTTCCAAGCTGAGGGTCGCGGGTTTGAGCCCCGTCTTTCGCTCAACAAAAATCAAAAGCGATTACATTATGTAGTCGCTTTTGTTGTATTTAAGTAAAATTTAAGAGTAAACAAGTTGACAAGTATACTAGTTAACTTGTTTACATGTCAACTCGTAACAATGAAAGGAAGCGGCATTAATAATCTTACCGAGGGCAATATATTTTCGACCCTCATACGGCTGGCTTTGCCCCTGATGGGTACAAGCTTCCTGCAAATGGCATATACCCTGATGGCTATGTCGTGGGTAGGCAGGCTGGGGGGCGGCGAAGCTTCGCATGTTGCCACCAAATCGGAGGCAGCCATTGGAGCTATCGGTATGTTGCTGTGGCTCACCGCATCCGTTGCCTATTTGGCAATGATAGGGGCGGAGGTAGCGGTTGCACAATCTATTGGTGCTCGCAAAATGAAACAGGCAAAAATATATGCTTCACATACCTCTACCGTAGCATTGTTTTTGGGCATCGTATGGTCGCTTACGCTGTTTATATTTGCAGAACATATTTTGTCATTTTTTAAACTTCCCGCCGATATTACGAGCGAAGCAGTACTGTATCTGCGGATAATGACCGTTTGCTTACCCTTTCAGTTTCAGTCCTATAACCTATCGGGCGTATATAATGGTGCCGGGCGAAGCTTTATCCCTTTCCGGAACAATGCCTGCGGATTGGTTTTGAATATGGTACTCGATCCTGTACTCATGTTTGGTTTCGATATGGGTTTGCACGGAGCAGCCGTAGGAAGCGTTGTCTCGCAAATATTTGTATTCGGATTGTTTTTCTACCAAATAAAATCGGCTAACCGCATTTTAGGGAATTTTTCATTCATTATAAAGCCCCGTACTGTATTTCTGAAACGTATTTTTCAACTCGGAACACCCGTTTCGGTAATGAATTCGCTCTTCGCAATCATAAATATGAATCTCGCCAGGGTAGCATCCCTGTATGGCGGTCATTTGGGGTTGATGACTCAAACTACAGGCGGACAAATAGAGGCGGTTACGTGGAATACTTCGCAAGGATTTTCTACTGCATTGAGTGCTTTTATGGCTCAAAATTATGCCGCTCACAAAATAGAACGGGGCAAGAAAGCCTACTTCTACACCCTGCGTATCATGCTGTCGGTAGGCATTGTGGTGAGTCTTGCCTTTGTGTTTTTTGGAGGAAACATCTTCGGGCTGATAGTTCCCCACCAAGATGCCATAGATGCCGGTTCGCAATACCTGTTTGTGATGGGGCTGGTGCAGATATTTATGATGCTCGAACTCACTACACAAGGTATGTTTAACGGGATAGGGCGTACCGTAGAGCCTGCCGTAATAAGCATAAGCTTCAATGTGTTGCGCATTCCGCTGGCGTATTATTTGGCATCCGAAATGGGGGTAGTAGGTGTGTGGTGGGCAATAGCCTTGTCGAGTATCTGCAAGGGTATTATATTGCCACTTTGGTTTTTGTTTCTTTACAAAAGGGTGCAACAATAAGTTTTTTTAGGAGTCTGTTTAAATTTTATAAAATGAAATTACAGGTTTATAAAAGACCCTATAGGGGCGTATAATTATACGCCCTATCAAACAGCGAGTGAAAGATTTTTCACCCCCTACAGATGTCCGAAATAAAATTTAAACAGGTTCTAAAAAAATAGACCTATCAACTATTTTGTTGATAGGCTATTTTTTTTGTTGTTGTCGTTTTTAAATCTTCAAGTAATAATCTTATTACCTATGGCATAACTATGTCCGCAGCATTGTGATCTCAAATATCTTCATAGAATGTTACAAAAGTATTATATTCTTGTCTATTATGCAAAATAAAATATGAAAAAGAAAAAAAAGATATATATTTTAATGGTTTTTATTTGTTTGTATATCTTGTCTTTAACTTTTGTACCTTTAATGTGACACTTTTCTATTCATTTGGTTCAACCATACTTATTAATATGGTAGATGCTTTATGTCTATACATCAATTTTTTATGTATTGGTACTTAAATGTTATACTCAAAACCCCATTAACCGAATATTGATATAATAAGTCGATATTCGATTGGCTAAAAATAGGCTTTATGGAGCAGGTTTTTGGGTTGTGAATAATCCTACAGCAGCTAATCAGAGATTGTATATATTTGCAAGTCCCGATTTTAGTGATCCTGCCCCTCCCACCTCTTTTACCGGAGTGACTTCACAGCTACCTATAGAAATAACTATAGCAATTACTAAACTTTCGGGTTATGATTCTTCTACTCCCGAGGCTACTGTACCATAATATATACAGAATTTTAAAATAACGAGGCACCACTACACACCTCAAAAAAAGGCGGAAATAAAATCCGCCTTTTTTGTCAACTGTTAACTGTTAACTGTTAATATCTGTCGCATATATAAAACAATACAAAATCGCCAACCGTTTCGGCATCTACGAGCAACCATCGGGCTTTGTCCTCTTTCATCTTTGTTAGAACAATTTGCTTGTCGTCAGCCGTAAAGTCTTGTACTTGAAGTATTTTAAAGCGCTTGTTGGTGCAATCGTACAACCCATAGGTAACAGAGTATGCAAAATTGTCCCATTTCTTGATCTTTTTATCAGCATCCTTTGGCTTGAAAACATTCTTAATTTTGTTCACATACACCTCTTTGCTTTCGGGTGTAACGTATACCGTTTTTATTGTTGCATAGATACGTCCCTCTACCATTTTTACGCTGGTAGAATCAACATAATATTCAAGGTTTTCGGTAACAGCCAAATCTTTCCAGGCATTCTGTCCGTAAGACATTAGAGGAGCTAAAATAGTAATAATTAAAATAAATAACTGTTTCATATATAGTGTGATAATGTGTATAATGCAAATTTTATAATAGTTATGTAAAGGTAATTATTTTATTGATAAATGATGTATCCAATAAAAACAATAACCGTTTTGAGGGAGGTAGGGTGGGGCTTCTTCATCAATTTGTAACCTAGATGTCACATTATTTTAACTGTTAGCCTATAAATTATTTTTATATTTGTATCAATAAAATAAGAAATACAATATGAAGAGAATAGCAGTTTATTGTGGCTCGAGTTCAGGCACGAGCGATATTTTTAAGACAAAAGCCCATACATTAGGCAAAGCCCTAGCCAAAAACAATATCGAATTGGTATATGGTGGAGCAAAAGTAGGCTTGATGGGTGCAGTTGCCGACGGCGCACTCAATAACGATGGATTGGTGATAGGCGTACTACCTCATTTTTTAGCCGAAAAAGAGTTGGAGCATAAATCGCTCACTCAAATATATTTAGTAGACACCATGCACGAGCGTAAACATAAAATGGCTGAACTTGCCGATGGATTTATTGCACTTCCTGGAGGTTTCGGAACGATGGAAGAATTGTTCGAAGTGCTGACATGGGCGCAACTTTCGTTACATAAAAAACCGATCGCACTGTTGAATGTCGATGGGTACTACGATGCCTTGCTTCAATTTATAAAGGTGATGAATCGTGACGGTTTTTTGAAAGACGAATACCTCGATCTTTTGATCGTAAGTGCCGATATAGATGACCTCTTGCTGCAAATGAAATCGTATGTTCCGTTGAAGAACGAAAAATGGTTTGTATCTAAATAAGTTTACGAGTTCTACTTACTTGCAATTCTTTACGCCAGTCTGTCCCCCAAAAAGGATAGGCTTTTTTTGTTGTAGGAATCCTTGGGTTTGGCGTAAGCATTATGTCTCTACAAATTTGCCCATTTTTATCTATAAGACTGATAATACAATTACATGGATAAAGGATTTATAAAACTGAATCGTAAATTTTTCTCTCATAAAATGTGGGAAGCAGCCCGTACGTTTTCAGAGTGCGAAGCGTGGATCGACTTAATACAGTCGGCACGATTTGAAGCAACTGAGACAATTGAGCGTATCGGAGGTAGAGAAATAAAATATGGCAGGGGACAATTTCCGGCATCGAACCGATACTTGGCTCGCCGATGGCAATGGGGCGAACAAAAGGTAAAGGGATTTATGGGGAGACTCTATAAAGAGAAAATGATTACTACCGATGTATCGCAAGGTATGAATGTTGTAACTCTCTGTAAATATGATGCTTATAATAGTGGCAACTCAGAAGATATCTCATCCGATAACTCATCTATCGATGTGGTAATGAGAGAGTTGGCGGATATTAAAACCCGGTTGGCAACCCAGTCTCTAACTCACGAGCAACCCACGGGCAACCCAAACTCTAAGAAAGAAAAGAAAGAAGAAGAAAGAATTAGTATTTCCCCCTATAGTCCCCCAAAGGGTTATGAGGAAATTAATTTCGATTTTTTGGATTCCCCACTTCGGGAAGACTTCTTTCAGTGGCTCAACTACAAGGCTGCCAAAGGGCAGATGTACAAAGATAGGCGATCTATTGAGTTGTGCCACAAGCGATTGATGTTGAAAGCACAAGGTAGCATCGAGGTGGCTAAAACTATTATCGAGCAGTCGATGGCAAACAATTGGAACGGTTTATTTGAACTTAAAGAACAGCAAAATGCAAACACCCACAGATTTACGAACGATAATCGAAAACAGGCAGATTATACCATCGGTATGTAAACTCGCTGATAGTGAGGTACAACAACGCAAACGCAGGTTTCTGCAAGTAGCCATGTCGGTCGTTCCCGATTTTACGATTGATGAGTCTAACAGGCAATTGATTACCAACCTGTTTAACTATTTCAACGGCATCGAAGGGCAGTACGATCTCCATCGGGGACTGTGGCTTTATGGCGGCATAGGAACGGGCAAAAGTTCGTTGATGCGCATCTTTTCGGAATACTTGAAACTGGGTTTCGACGGCTTCAAAATTCATATTTGCGACGGATTGTCTAACCACTACAGCCGATCGGGCGATGTGGATGTGTATACCTACAATCAGCACGGATATATTGGCGAACCGGTGTGGATGTGCTTCGATGAGTTGGGTCGTGAAAATATTCCTGCCAATCACTTCGGGGCAAAGCTCAACGTGATGCAGCATATCCTGCACATCCGTTATTCGCTGTGGCAATCGAGCCGCTTAAAGACGTTTGTGACTACCAATTGCGACCCTTTGCAGATCGAAACTTTGTATGGCGATTTTATTCGCGACCGTGTTCGCGAAATGTTTAACGTCATTTTATTGGAGGGGAAATCGAGGAGGAAGTGAGAGGTTTTTTTTAACACAGAGAACACTAAGTAAAAGCACAAAGGACACAAAGTTTTATTTTTCCTGCAAATCAGTAGTCAGAAAAATCTAAAAATAAATCCAGTAGTCCGCTGTAGGGGCGAATTGCATTCGCCCAATCAATGAAAAATATTGGATAAACGGGCGAATGCAATTCGCCCCTACAGTTGAGGTCTGTTATAATAATTCGTTGTGCTCTTTGTGTTTAAATTACTTTTTATCTTTAAGCATTTGTTCCAAAATACTCACTTTTTCTTGTTCTGATTTGAGCATACGCTCGTATAATTCTACTACTTTATCAATTGGATTGAAAGTTGGGTGATTATTTTGAGCAACGGAATTATCATTCCAAGTACCCGAAAAGACATTGATTGCAGATTCGTCACTAAAATTTTTAATAGCTTCAACAGATATCTGCAGAGC
>JAVBJR010001073.1:0-3639 GCA_031546965.1 Dysgonomonas sp. | reverse complement strand
AGACGGAAGCAAAAACATTACAGCCTCCTATGATTTTCTTTAGTTCGGCGTCATTTTCTATAATGCTTATACTACATTGAATACTCAACTCAAAGCCTTTAGTATAGAAAAATGTTTCTCTTCGCCTTGAATAATCAATAGCGAATTAACAGTTGCTTTAGTTCTAAATTTACTTACTGCAAAAGATAAGCTGCTGCCTTCCCTATAAAATAACCCAACCAAGCCACCAAAGCACATGACCATAAAGCTACTACTGTTATTTTTAAGGTTTTATTTTCATTTAGGAACTTTGTAATTCTAAAATTTTCCATATTAGTATTTATTTATTTCAAAAAAATTAATGATGGGCTATCAATTTCAAGACAAAAATTAATGATATAAAATTATTTATAATATGAAATAAAATTGCATATTTTAGTCCATATTTAATCCGAAGGTAACCCGTTATTATTCCTGATACTAATTGTGGTGCTACTAAAATTACAATTCCTAGCATAAGATATAGCCTACTACCATCATAATTGTTAATATGCAAAAGAGCAAACAAAGAAGCCGAAAAATAAAAGACAAAAGGGAAGTACTTACTATACAATATTTTTATCTGCTCCTTGAAGACAACAAACACTAATGATACTAAAATCATTACGATAAAATAAATAAATGCTTGTTGCCACTTTTCGTAATATATAAAGACTCCAAAGGTCAATAGCATTGCGGCATTGAATAGAAATAAATTCGGTTTCTGGGGGCGTAGAAGAAGTCTTAATTGAATTTCTTCTTTTATGGGAGCCAAAATAACAATTAAGATTGAAGAAAAAAGAATATTATTTGCAATATCAAGATGCCCGATTGTGTACTGAATATGCGTAATTATGCAATACACTTTAGCTATAAAACCCAGAAAAAAAGCACATACAAAATAAACTCCTCCTAAGAGCAATAATTCATACACATTTATTTTATGATTAAAACTAATATAGGAAGGGTTCTTTATAAATTGGAAAAATGAGCTTAATATTGAATCCATGTCATCACATATAATTAAAATAAAGGGTATACAAGATAAAAATACTGTATACCCTTTTATATTTAGAAAAAGTACATAACCATACCTAAAGCAAATGAGCCCATCATATCCATAGCATAATATTGAGGTCCTAATATTATACCTCCTTGAATTTCAGTAAGGTCTAATGCATCAATTTCGACCAAATTTAAATCTTCTATTTTCATACTAAATATTATTAGATTATGTCATCAACAAAGCATAAAAGCCAGAAGGGCAACACCTGCCATAACTTTCCCCGCAAATTTACCACAAGATGCTCCTGCAGCATAAGCTTCACTATTAAAGCCTCCCTCGACTTCTCTCACTTCCATTTCATTCATTTCTTCCAAGCCCATAGCTTGTAAATCTAATGTGTTCATAATTCAAATGTTTTAAATTTATTAATATTTTTTTTGCAAAGTCAACCGGTTTAACTTTATAAATCAAAGATATCATCCTTCCGTCTAAAAATAGAGACGGAAGCAAAAACATCACAGCCTCCTACTATTTTCTTTAATTCAGTGTCATTATCTATAATGCTTATACTACATTGAGTTGAGTTGAATTATCCAAATAGTTCAACAATGACTTTTTTAGTTGTAAATATTTTCACAACTCAATTTTTTCTAAAATAGCAAACTTCTTTTTAATCTCGAGTGAAACAATGTCGTTTTCTATTTGCGAAAAATCTTTGGGTTGGTAAGATTGGCAGATATTACCTTCTTTCAAATAATGTATCTGGTCACAAATATCGGTTAAAGAAGATATAATGTGAGAAGATATAAGAATCGTTTTATTGGCATCTTTTAGGTTAAAGATAAATTGTTTGAGTAAAAGAGTTGCGGAGAGATCGAGCCCATTGAAAGGTTCATCTAAAACATAAAAGTCATTTCGTTGTAAAAATAAAGTCATTAGAGCCAACTTCTTTTTCATCCCAGTTGAGTATTCTACGGCATATTGTTTGAGAGGTAACTCGAAGATTTGGTTGAATTTATCTACTACTTTACTATCTATTTTTTGTTTTCTCGCTGCCAAACAGAATTCAATATACTCGATGCCTTGCATATTAGGGTAAAAGAACAATGATGCCGGCATATATCCGATTTTTATTTCGGACGATATATCTATCACCCCTGTATATTGCTGCAAATGATTTAAACATTCAAAAAAAGTAGTTTTACCTGCTCCGTTTTCACCAACCAAACCATGTATTTCGGATACCCCAATTGATAAATTGAGATTTTTTAGAACCTGTTTATTTCCGTACGACTTATTTAAATGTTGTATCGTTATCATAACAAAAAAATGTATCTAGCTTATCTAAAGCTCTAAAGATAATGAATATATCAAGAAGTAAGTAAAGTACAACGAACCAAGGATAAATAACCGACATGATACCTAAAGGTATCATTACAGAAAAAGCAATGAGAGTAGTCAACAAATTATTTGCCGGAAAACAGTACTTTAGCATACCCGAGCCTATGGATACTGACAAAATACTTACAAATATAAGTATCACTGTATATATTATGGTCCATCCGCCAAATAGACTGATAAAGAAAAAAGGCAAATACAACAAAGAAAAATTGAGAAGTACATTTAAAACTTTCTCTTGCACTAGGCTTTGAGAATTTCGATAATTAAGCATATAAATGAGAGGTTCGGACTTCAAAAGACACGAGAACCATATTATGCTTGATAGAAAACAGCAGAAGTATAACACCCGTTCGTTTTCATTATAAAGGGCGACAAAAGAAACAATATAGGTAATAATAATGATTGGATAGTTACTCCGGAACATCGATTGATATTCGTAACTACCTTTTCGGAAAAAAGGAATGCTAAATGCTTTCTTTTTAAATTTTATATTGAATAGGAAAGGGGCAACCAAGATAACAATCGGGTAAAAGAAAAGATCGGAATAAAATTCTTTTATCAATGATATTGGAATGAAAAGTAATGAAAGTAATGTATATTCAGCCCAATAAATCAAATAGTTACTCTGACAAATCTGTTTAATAAATTTTTTATCTGGACGAGAGCTACGATAAGTATATATGCTAACAAAAAACAAAATGGGCAAGTAATATTGATCTGCCGATTTGTATAAAATCACAGGAAACAGATAGATCAAAAGCATCAAAAAAAGACATCTAAACACTCCTATCTGTTTAAATAATCTCAATATTTGTAATACTTTAATCTTTAAAAATACTATAACAAGCATCTGTAAATAAATTAGATATAAGGGTAGCCTTTTTAGGTATACCCTTATGATTTAGATTTTTAAAAAACATCCATAGAGTAAAGTAACATTCCGGCTGCAATTGGTATCCATAACCAACCTCCCTCTACCTCTATTGCTTCCATCTCATTCATCTCTTCCAAGCCCATAGCTTGCAAATCTAATGTGTTCATAATTTTAGTGTTTTAAATTAGTAAATAAATCCTGCAAAGCCAACCGGTTCAACTTTATAAATCAAAGTTACGATCGTTCCGTCTAAAAATAGAGACGGAAGCAAAAACATTACAGCCTCCTATGATTTTCTTTAGTTCGGCGTCATTTTCTATAATGCTTATACTACATTGAA
>JAVBJR010000476.1:0-42428 GCA_031546965.1 Dysgonomonas sp. | reverse complement strand
AATTCAAATTCAACATGGATAAAGATATAAAGAAAGTACTGGTACTTGGTTCGGGAGCATTGAAGATCGGAGAAGCCGGAGAGTTTGACTACTCGGGATCTCAAGCCTTGAAAGCTTTGAAAGAAGAAGGAATCGAAACCGTACTTATCAACCCGAATATTGCGACTGTGCAAACTTCGGAAGGAAGTGCAGATAAAATATATTTCCTGCCAATCACTCCATACTTTGTGGAGAAAGTAGTACAAAAGGAAAAACCCGATGGGATACTTCTTGCTTTTGGTGGACAAACCGCATTGAATTGCGGTGTTCAACTATTTGAGCAAGGTATTCTTGAAAAATACAACTTAAGAGTTTTGGGTACGCCTGTGCAGGCAATCATGGATACTGAAGACCGTGAATTGTTTGTTCATAAACTCGATCAGATAGATGTGAAAACCATCAAGAGTATGGCAGTAGGATCTATTGAAGATGCAGTAAAAGCAGCAGCCGAACTGGGTTATCCAATCATCGTACGTGCAGCTTACGCCTTAGGAGGTTTAGGTTCGGGATTCTGTAACAACGAACAAGAACTGCGTACACTTGCCGAAAAAGCATTAAATTACTCTACTCAACTTTTGGTCGAAAGATCGCTAAAAGGTTGGAAAGAAATAGAATACGAAGTAGTACGTGACAAGTACGATAACTGTATGACGGTTTGTAATATGGAAAACTTCGACCCTCTAGGTATTCATACCGGAGAGAGTATTGTGGTTGCACCATCGCAAACGCTTACCAATTCGGAATTTCACAAGCTTCGAGAGATTGCTATCCGCATAGTAAGACACATCGGTATAGTAGGAGAGTGTAACGTGCAATACGCATTCGATCCCGAGTCGGAAGACTATCGTGTAATCGAGGTGAATGCTCGTTTGAGTCGCTCATCTGCCTTAGCTTCTAAAGCAACAGGTTATCCTTTGGCTTTTGTAGCTGCTAAACTAGGTTTGGGTTACGGACTGTTCGAATTGAAAAACTCGGTAACAAAATCGACAAGTGCATTCTTTGAACCCGCACTCGATTATATCGTAGTAAAAATACCTCGTTGGGATTTAGGAAAATTCCACGGAGTATCCAAAGAAATAGGTTCGAGTATGAAGTCTGTCGGAGAGATTATGGCTATCGGTCGTAATTTTGAAGAAGCTATCCAAAAAGGGCTTCGTATGTTGAATATCGGTATGCACGGATTTACGGCTAACAAGCCTCTTCCTGTAGAAGATATCGATTACGAATTGAACAACCCTACCGATAAACGTATATTCTACATCTATCAGGCTTTTGCTAAGGGATACGATATAGACAGGATTCACGACCTGACGAAGATCGACAAATGGTTCTTGCAAAAATTACATTATATCTTCAAATGTTCGGAAGAATTGAAGAGATACGATGATATACAATCGCTACCTATCGACTTGCTTCGTAATGCCAAACAAAAGGGATTCTCGGATTTCCAGATTGCAAAAACTATCTGTAAAGAGCCTAGCTTGATTGACAATGCTGCGAGAGATGTACGTGCAATCAGAAAGCACAACGGAATAATTCCCGTAGTGAAGCAAATAGATACATTGGCTGCGGAATATCCTGCACAAACCAATTATCTGTATCTGACTTACAACGGTAGAACGAATGATATACAATACACGGGTGATCACAAATCGGTTATCGTTCTCGGTTCGGGAGCATACCGGATCGGTTCTTCGGTAGAGTTCGACTGGTGTTCGGTGAATGCTCTTCAAACTGTCCGCAAAGAGGGTTACCGTTCGGTAATGATCAATTATAACCCCGAGACGGTTTCTACCGATTACGATATGTGCGACCGCTTGTACTTCGATGAGTTGACTTACGAGCGTGTAATGGATATCATCGAACTGGAAAATCCTCATGGGGTGATTCTTTCGGTAGGAGGTCAGATCCCTAATAACTTGGCTATCCGTTTGGATGATGCTAAAGTAAATATCTTGGGTACAACTGCTAAGAGTATTGACAATGCAGAGGATCGTCACAAATTCTCGAGCATGTTGGACAGAATAAAGGTAGACCAACCTCGTTGGAAAGAGTTGACTTCTTTGGATGACATCAAATTATTCGTAGATGAAGTCGGTTATCCGGTGTTGATCCGTCCATCATATGTGCTTTCGGGTGCGGCAATGAATGTTTGCTCTAACGATCAAGAGTTAGAAAACTTCTTAGGACTAGCAGCAGAGGTATCAAAAAAGCATCCGGTTGTAGTATCGGAGTTTATTGAGAATGCCAAAGAGGTTGAGTTTGATGCGGTAGCAGACAAAGGCGACATTGTGATGTACGCAATATCCGAACACGTGGAGTTTGCCGGAGTTCACTCGGGTGACGCTACGATTCAGTTCCCTGCACAACGCTTGTATGTGGAAACTATCCGCCGAGTGAAAAAAGTAGCTCGTGAGATTGCTCATGCACTGCAAATATCAGGACCTTTCAATATTCAGTTTCTAGCGAAAGGAAATGAGATAAAGGTTATCGAGTGTAACTTAAGAGCTTCTCGTTCTTTCCCATTTGTGTCGAAAGTATTGAAAATAAACTTTATAGAACTTGCCACTAAGGTAATGCTCGGAATAAAGGTGGAGAAACCAAGTAAGAATGCTTTCGATCTGGATTATGTGGGAATCAAAGCATCTCAATTCTCGTTTTCACGTCTGCAAAAGGCTGACCCTGTGTTAGGTGTAGATATGGCTTCTACAGGTGAGGTGGGATGTATCGGTGATAATTTTGATGATGCCATGCTTAAGTCGATGTTGTCGGTAGGTTATCGTATTCCAAAGAAAACGGTGCTTTTCTCAACAGGACCTGCTAAATCGAAAGTGGCATTGTTAGAGGCAGCACAACTGCTTCACGAAAAAGGTTATGAGATATATGCAACAGGCGGTTCTCAAAAATTCTTGGTAGATAACGGAATACCGGCAACTCAAGTTTACTGGCCTTCGGAAGATCAAAAACCCGGAGCTTTAGAGATGATTCAAAGCAAACAAATAGACTTGGTGGTAAATATCCCTAAGAACTTTTCGAGCAGCGAATTGAACAACGGGTATAAAATCCGTAGGGCAGCAATCGACTTTAATGTTCCATTGCTGACAAATTCTCGATTGGCATCGGCATTTATCCAAGCATTCTGCAAATTGGATATCGATGATTTGGAGATCAAAGCATGGGATGAATACGAGTAAGTAACTCGGATTATTTATAAAATAGAAATAGCGGTTATCTAAGACGGGTAATCGCTATTTTAAGGTATATATAGATATTTACTTCATTTTACATCTGGGTAAAATTATTGATATCCGAAATTTTATAATAGATTTGTACGTCTTTTGTAATTTTACACTTTTTCGTAAAATTATAATACCAAACATTAACTAATTAATTAAAAAAGAAAATGCTAGAAGGAATTTTAGATTTAGTAAAAGATCAGGTTTTACCTGCAATTGCCAATAATGCAGATATTCCTGCTGATAAAAGAGATGCGGTAGCCGAAACAACTACTTCTGCCATCGCACAGGGATTGATGGAACATTTTACCTCAAATAACTTATCGGCAATTACAAGCCTTTTCTCAGACGAACCTACCAATAGTGCTGGAGGTAATATTGTGAACAGCTTGCAAACTTCGGTAGTAAACGCTTTGAGCGAGAAAGTGGGTCTGAACAAAACCGTAGCCGCCGGTATCGCTGCAGTAGTTATTCCTGCTATTATGAATTTGTTTTCTAAAAAAGCAAACGATCCTAAGGACGAAGGTTTTAATATCGAATCGCTTATCGGCGCACTTGCCGGAGGAGGAAACAGCGGTGGTGCCGGTGGTCTTTTAGGAATGCTTGGCGGATTGTTTGGTGGTAAATAAATCGAATATTTATAAAAAATATCAATTGCTTTTAAGCAATTAGTAAAGAAAAAAGGCTCTCATAATTTGATGATTATGAGAGCCTTTTTTCTGTTTATATCTGTACTCTTTTACATACGTCGATATGGTAGCCGAAAAAACTGAAAATGCAAAAGAAAACAGGCAAAAAAGTTTATCTTTGTTACAATGATTTTAGAACGGATATCGATATTAGGCTATAAGAATATAGAGCAAGCAGAGTTGACCTTCTCTCCCAAGTTGAATTGTTTTATAGGCAATAATGGGATGGGTAAGACCAATCTGCTGGATGCTGTATACTATCTTTCGTTTTGTAAAAGTCATAACAATCAGATTGATTCTCAGAATATAAAGCACGATGCCGATTTTGCCCTTATGCAAGGGTATTATCTGTTGGGTGGAACCGACGAAGAAGAATTTTTTTGCAGCCTTCGCCACCGCCAAAAGAAGCAGTTTAAGCGAAATAAGAAGGAATACGAAAAACTGTCTGACCACATCGGCTGTTTACCTTTGGTGATGGTATCACCATCGGATGCCGATCTTATTACAGGAGGCAGCGACGAACGACGTAAGTTTATGGATGTTGTGCTGTCGCAATTCGATAAGGAGTATCTGCATGCCCTCATTCGGTATAATAAAGCTCTGCAACAACGTAATGCTTTGCTGAAATCGGACATGCAAGCCGATGAATCGCTGTACGAACTATGGGAAGAGCAGCTTTCTTACGAAGGGCAAATTATATATGCCAAACGAAAAACATTCGTCGAACAGTTTATCCCAACGTTTCAATATTACTACAATTTTATATGCCAATCGAACGAAGCGGTCGAATTAAAATACGAATCGCAACTCGAAGAAGGCAATCAAGTAGATTTACTGAAACAGAAACGCGAACGAGATAAAATACTCGGTTATACAACAGCTGGAATCCATCGAGATGATTTGGATATGCGAATGGACGATTATTCCATTAAAAAAGTAGGATCGCAAGGTCAAAACAAAACCTATGTGGTAGCCATGAAGTTGGCACAATTCGATTTCTTGAAAAAAGCAGGATCAACTACCCCCATATTATTATTGGATGATATTTTTGATAAACTCGATTCAACACGGGTAGAGCAGATTGTAAAACTGGTTTCGGAAGATAACTTCGGACAGATTTTTATTACGGATACCAATAGGGATCATTTGGACGAAATACTGAAAGACTTAAATAGCGATTATCGCCTCTTTCAAGTAGAAGGTGGAGGGGTACATCAATTAAAATAGGTATGAGAAAGCGCAATACCGAAAGTTTAGGCGAAGTGCTGAAACAGTTTTTTGAAGAGAATGAATTCTTCAAACGTAAACTGGCAGAAAGTCGTGTGATTAGTGGTTGGGCAAAGACGCTCGGCCCGGTTATAGCCTCTTATACAACAGGTGTATACCTGAGAAACAATATATTATATGTAAATTTAACATCGTCGGTGTTACGTCAGGAATTGATGATGTGTAAGGATAAATTAATAGCAAATCTGAATACTCATGCCGGATTGGATGTTATAAAAGACATTGTGTTCAGATAAATTATGAAATTCTATTGAAACGCAAAGTTGCTGTGGCACATAGTTTTTTTTCTTGTAACCTGCAACTCGTAACTAATTCAAATATATCTTATCATGAAACAATTTTTTATTGGCATAGTACTACTCATTGCTGCTTGTGCTGCGAATGCACAAAGTTTTAATGTCGGAACTTACAATGTTCGGAATGATAACCAGTCTGATATCGGCAATATGTGGATCGATCGTTATCCATATTTAGTTAAGTTGATACAATACCACGATTTTGATTTTTTTGGAACTCAAGAGGCTCTACCCAACCAATTGGAAGATATGAAAACTGCTTTGTCCGGCTACGACTACTACGGAGAGGGTAGAGATGGCAATGGAAAAGGAGAGCATTCTGCCATATTCTATAAAACAGCAAAATATAAACTACTGAATAAAGGTGATTTTTGGCTGTCGGCTACACCCGATGTTCCCTCTAAAAGTTGGGATGCGCCTTGTTGCAATCGTATTTGTACTTGGGTTGAATTACAAGAAATAAAATCGGGCAAGAAGTTCTTTGTTTTCAGTGCTCATTACGATTACGAGAAAGACTATGCTCGTAACCAAAGTAGTAAGCTTATGTTAACCAAGATCAAAGAAATAGCAGGCAACAAACCGGTGATATTTATGGGTGATCTTAACGGAGGAATGAATAGCTCGTGGGCTCAACTGATTCATAATTCGGGAATTGTGAGAGACACTTACTATGATGTTAAACAACCGTATGCCAATAATTCGTCGTACAATGCTTGGGGTAAATACCGAGATAAATTGGATAGTTTGGATAAAAAAATTGTCGATAATGACGAAATCTTAGATCATATCTTTTTCAGCAAACATTTCAAGACCAAAAGATGGGGTATGTTGACTGATACTTATAATATGGGTAAATTTCCGTCGGATCACTTTCCTGTAGTGGTAAATGCGGAGTGGCTTAAGTAAAAACCTCATCTATATAAAAAGAGAAAGACGATTACCGTAATAGATAACCGTCTTTCTCTTTTTTATGTGAACTCTTTCTCAATATGCCCTTGCAAATACTACTCTTTGAGTTGAAGGATTACCCGTAACCATACATTTACCCGGAGTTTTATCTCCTTCTAAAGGTATACAGCGGATAGTTGCTTTGGTTTCATTTTTAATTTTCTCCTCCGTTTCGGGAGTTCCATCCCAATGAGCCATGATAAAGCCACCCTCTTCAATCTTCACTTTAAATTCGTCGTACGACTCTACGGTGTTTGTGCTGGCTGCTCTGAAATCTAAAGCCTTTTTGTAGATGTTTTCTTGAATTTCGTTCAATAGCTTTTTGATATATATATCTAGGTTATCGCACGAAATAGTTTCCTTAGTCAATGTGTCACGGCGAGCCACCTCGATTGTATTGTTCTCAAGATCACGACCACCCATTGCCAAACGAATGGGTACACCTTTTAGTTCGTATTCCGAGAATTTCCATCCCGGTTTCTTATTGTCAGAATTATCATATTTCACACTGATACCCAAGTCTTTTAAAGAAGCAACTATTCCGGCTACCTTTTCGTTGATTTGAACCAATTGCTCTTCGCTACGATAAATAGGCACTATTACTACTTGATACGGTGCCAATTTAGGAGGCAATACCAAACCGTTATCATCGGAGTGAGCCATGATAAGCGCACCGATCAAACGGGTTGAAACTCCCCATGAAGTTGCCCACACATAATCTTGCTTGCCTTCTTTATCGGTAAACTTCACATCAAAAGCCTTGGCAAAATTTTGCCCTAAGAAGTGAGATGTTCCCGACTGCAAAGCTTTTCCGTCTTGCATCAAAGCCTCAATAGTATAAGTGTCAATAGCTCCTGCAAAACGCTCCGAAGCCGATTTTACACCTCTTACTACAGGCATTGCCATGTATTTTTCGGCAAATTCGCCGTATACTTCAAGCATCTTTTTAGACTCTTCCTCTGCTTCGTCTTTGGTTGCATGAGCCGTATGCCCTTCTTGCCAAAGAAATTCGGCAGTACGAAGAAACAAACGGGTACGCATTTCCCAACGAACCACATTTGCCCATTGATTTACCAATATAGGCAGGTCGCGGTACGATTGAATCCAGTTACGGTATGTATTCCAAATAATGGTTTCCGATGTGGGACGAATAATAAGTTCTTCTTCCAATTTTGCTTCCGGATCTACTATTACCCCTTTTCCATCGGGATCGTTTTTCAGACGATAGTGAGTTACAACTGCACATTCTTTGGCAAAACCTTCAACGTGATCTGCTTCTTTGCTTAAGAACGATTTGGGTATAAAAAGCGGGAAGTATGCATTTACGTGACCTGTTTCTTTAAACATATCGTCCAACTGACGTTGAATTTTTTCCCAAATCGCATATCCGTACGGTTTGATAACCATACATCCACGTACCGCAGAGTTTTCTGCTAGATCTGCTTTCAGTACCAAATCGAGATACCATTGACTGTAATCCTGACTTCTTGGGGTCAGTTCTTTAAGTTCTTTTGCCATAGTGTTTAAATAACTTATCTGAAATATTTTTCAAAAGTTTTACAAAGGTAGAAAAAAAGCCCTTTTATGTATATAGTTGAGACAAAAAAGACGATAGTCATCGGTACTTGTTTTCTACTTCTCTATATGGTTTTTCACTAAAAAAGCAGCTATCTCGTTGCGAGATAACTGCTTTAAACTATTATTTAGATAAAATAATTCTTATCTAGGAATTCTTAGTTTTTGTCCCGGATGAATCACATCAGGATTTTTGATTTGGTCTTTGTTCGCCTCAAATATTTGATTCCAAGTAATACCCGGATATTTAGATGCGATTTTGCTTAGACTGTCGCCCGCTTTAACTTCATAAAGTTCTTCACTTTCAGTTCCCGGAGCTACTTCTATATTCAATACCAAGTCACCTGCACGCATATCGGGATCTATTTCGTCGTAGATTGCCCAAAGGCGATCTTTAACTGCACCCGTGGCAGTACCCGAAACATACAGAACATTGTTTTGTTCTGTTACAGTCAAACCTTGCACGCTCGATGCTTGGGCATACTGAGTTAGTTTTGCATATTTTTCCTGTAAAGCCATTATTTTATTTTTAATTGGTTAACAACTTTTGCAGGTTTCGATTCGTTAGCAATTTGCATCACTTTAGCTAAGTCAGCTTTTTTAACGTCACCTGTCAATGTAACTTCTCCTTTGCTTACAGCAACTGTAATGCCCGAGAATCCCGCAGCAGTAAGTCCCGAATTGATAGTTGAAGTTAAAGTGTCGTCAGGATTAATAACAACTGGAGCAGGAGGTAATACTACCTGAATGTTGTTGCTTACCGATTTGATGTCTTTTACTGCTTTTGCAGCTGTTTCAGCAGCAGCTTTAGCTTCTTCAGAATCAACAGTTCCGGTAAGAGTAACTACTCCGTCTTTAACCGCCGAAGTTACACCTGTATTAGTTGCAGTTAAAGCTGTTTCTACTGCTTTTTGCAATTTTTCGTCACTAGGTTTACATGAGTAAAGCATTACACAAGAAAGTAATGTGACAGCAAAAAATAAAACTCTTCTTTTCATTTTTAATTCAATGTTAGGTTTGTACAATATTAAGTTAGGTTTGTACCCTAGAGGCATCAAAGTTAAAAATTAGTTCACGAAATATTACATATTATATGTTTTTTTTCTAAAAATAAATAAGAGCTATCCATTTGTAGCGACAGCTCTCGTTTATTTATTAAATAGTCAGATTATTCGTCTTCGCTATAGGCAATTTCTCCATGTTGAGAAATATCGAGACCGATTGATTCTTCGTCCTTACTCACCCGTAAGCCCACAATTTTATCAACTACGAAGAATAATATAAGAGTACCGATAGCACTATAGGCAATGGTAGCACCACTGGCTATAATTTGCACCCACAATTGATGCCAATCGCCCGACAAAGCTCCTTGCACACCTTCTGATCCCGTAATGTATTGAGTCGCAAATACTCCTGTAAGTATTGCTCCTACAAGACCACCTATGCCGTGTACCCCGAATGCGTCTAGAGAGTCGTCGTATTTCAGTCTGGGTTTTACAAATGCCACCATGATGAAGCAGATTAGAGCAGCAATAAGCCCGATGAAAAATGCACCCATTACGTCAACAGTTCCGGCTGCGGGAGTGATGGCTACCAAGCCGGCAACCGCTCCTGTACAAATACCTACAATAGTTGGTTTCTTGTTGATGATCCATTCCAACGACATCCATGTAATAGCAGCTACGGCTGTAGCAAAGTGTGTTACCAAAAATGCGTTGGCAGCCAATCCGTCGGCAGCCAATCCGCTACCGGCATTAAAACCTATCCATCCCAACCATAACAGGGCTGTACCCATTACTACAAAAGGAATGTTATGAGGTGTTACAGGATGCCCGGTAGTGCGGTAGCCCTTACGACGTCCCAGCATAATAGCCATTACCAAAGCCGATATACCAGCATTGATGTGTACGACTGTACCTCCTGCAAAGTCTATAGCCCCCATTTGTTGAAGCCAGCCGCCTCCCCAAACCCAATGAGCCATAGGGTTGTAGATGAGAAGTGCCCAAAGTATACTGAAAAGCAGAAAACCCGAAAATTTTATTCTTTCGGCAAACGCCCCAATTATTAATGCAGGTGTGATAACTGCAAACATACACTGAAATAAGGCGAACAGTATTTCGGGGATATTTCCGACCGTTAATGTGTTGATTGTAATGCCGTGTAAGAATATTTTGTCGAAGCCGCCGATTACGCAACTCAAAGGGTTTTCGCTTTCCGCAAAACTTGTGCCGAATACCCAACTGTATCCAATTGCAAACCATTCGATAGTAATAACCGCTGTAAGAACAAGGCATTGCATGAAGATACTCAATACATTTTTTTGACGAACCAATCCCCCGTAAAATAACGCCAGTCCGGGTATAGACATCATTAATACTAATACCGTTGCAACTATAATCCACGCTGTGTTTCCTGAATTTAAGACAGGAGCGGCAACTGCTTCTGTTATTTCTTGAGCCATAAGTGCCGGAGTGGCAAATAATAAACCGGCTAATGCCGTATATCGAATTAATCTCTTTTTCATAATCACGTTTACCTTTTTGATGTTTTCTACCTGATAACCTATTTTTTTAATTATAATGCAGACGTAAAGCATTACGTCTCTACCAATATTTATTCGTCTTCTTTATTATAAAGCGATTCGTCTCCGTGATCGCCTGTGCGGATTCTGATCGATTGCTCGATGGAGGATACAAATATGCGTCCATCGCCGCTTTCGCCCGTATATGCAGCCTTAAGTATGGCATCAATTGATTTTTCGACATTAATATTTCTCACCACAAATGAGATGTAGATTCTGTCGATAGCATTTATATCATAGGCTATCCCTCTGAATATCAATCCTTGTTTGGCATCACCTTGCCCTTTTACATCCCACCACGACAGGAAATCTATGTCTGCTTCGTGTAGTGCAGTGCGTACTTCTGTAAATTTCGATTTACGAACAATGGCTTCAATTTTTTTCATACCTCTATATATATTATTTATTGGTTTTATTACGTTCACTGATAACTGATAACTGATAACTGATAACTGATAACTGATAACTGATAACTGATAACTGATAACTGATAACTGTCATCTTAGTGTCAACCCAAATACAAAGTTTATATCCTCGTAAGCCGGATTGACTATTATATTGGCAAATATGGGAATGCTGAAAGAGTCTGTAATTTTTATGTCTTTGGAAGCTCCCAGATGTACGGAGGTAAAGTCGAATTTGTCAGTACCATAAACACTGCTAGCCCAAGGAGTAAAGCCCGTGCCAATTTTAAATCCTATGCCTTTAATAGAAAAGGGATAATTCAACTCGATGTATGTCGAATATGAATTGTCGCCGTTTGCTTTTTCGTTGGCTTTACCCAGTAAGAATGTATTCCACGAAACTGCAAGAGGAAAAGATTGCGGAAAAGTGTACGCCAATGCTGCCTCAAAAGAGTGCCCTACGTTTGGGCTTGTAGGGGTGCTGAAATATTCGTAAGCCCCTTCACCATCCCACCAGTAATCGGTAGCAGTAAGTGTAAAATTGTGACTTGAATAAGAAGCATAAAAATCAATTTCTTTATGATCGTTGCTTGTTACATCAACCGATCCCCATGATCCAAGAGTAAATCCGTCTAAAGAAGCGGATACCGCAGGTTGAATGCTTGCCCCGTCGGCTTGCTTAATACCCCGCCATACATAGGTGCTGACAAGATCTCCCGAAAGATTAGCTTTTAATTTTGATTCGGTTTCCGATTGAGCGGAAACTTCGGCTGAACACATCGAACAGCAAGCAACTAAACCTAAAATGTACTTTTTACCCTTCATGATTGAAATATTTAAAGATGTTAATAGATTTATTTATACATAAAAAAGAAATATAAAACTGCTTAAAAATATCATATACATATTTTATAACACAAAAATATATCATTTTGTTTCAACGCAGAAATATTTAACATTAAATTTTATTATCGAAGACCGTAGGGGCGTATTGCATACGCCCGAGAATAAAAACAGAATACCAGGTGTATGCAATACGCCCCTACGGATATATTTTTTGATGTAGGTAGAAAAACGTGTGCGTTTTGTGTGTTTTCAGCTCAAAATGACAGGGTAAGGTATAAAAAAAGTGGATAAATACATTGATTTATCCACTTTAGATATTTTATAAAAGGTCAGTCCTATTACTTCTTTTTTTGAAATAACCTGCCCAATTCTCCGATCCATAATACTGAAGATGTAGCAGCAATGATAATACCCCAATCTTTAGCAAGTAAAGGAACTGTGCGGAATACATCTCCTCCGAATGTTACGATAAGGAACTGCCCTACCAATATGATGGCTGCGACGATTAAAAAACCAAAACTGTCTTTCATTCCTGCGAAAGCCGATTTTCCTGTTTGGAAAGCTTTTGCATTGAACATATTCCAAAACTGCAGTAAAACGAATACAGTAAAAAAATATGACAAGAAATAATCAGAACGATGGTTTGCATCTATATAATCAAAGAATGTATCCAAATGAGTTTTTCCGTTAAAGTAGAATAACATTGCCATCAAAACAGCTACAAATATTAAACCGACAAATAAGATTTTGCTTCTCATTGGAGGGGTAATAATGAAATCGGTATTTTTACGAGGCTTGTTGTTCATCACATTCGGATTAGGGGGCAATGATGCCAAAGCTCCTGCCGCAAAGGTATCCATGATAAGATTCACCCATAACATTTGAGTTACCGTAAGCGGCAGTTCGTGTCCGAAGATAGATCCTAAGAATACTAACAAAAGTGCTGCAACGTTTATCGTTAATTGGAACAAGATAAAACGCTGTATGTTTTGATAAAGCGAGCGTCCCCACATTACGGCTACCGCAATACTGCTGAACGAATCGTCCAACAAGGTAATGTCGCTCGCCTCTTTTGCTACTGACGTTCCCGATCCCATCGAAAGACCTACATCGGCATGATTAAGGGCAGGGGCATCGTTTGTTCCATCACCTGTAACGGCTACAATCTCTCCCGCTTGTTTTAGTAACGATACCAAACGTTGCTTGTCAGAAGGACGTGCTCTACACATTATCTTAAGCCCTTTTACTCTGTTGAGAGCTTCTTTGTCCGACAATGCTTCAAATTCGGGACCTGTAATGATATGGAGGTCAGAATCTTCGCCGTCTTTCCAAATACCTATTTGACGTCCTATCTCACGGGCAGTAGCATAAGTATCTCCGGTTACTATTTTTACACCGATACCGGCTTGAAGACATTCTGTTACCGCAGCAGGTACATCCAAACGAACAGGGTCGGATATAGCTGTAATTCCTTGGAAAATAAAATCTTTGTCGTGAGCATCTATAGAAGTAGAATCGTCTGCAATTTTATAAGCAAAGCCCAGCGTACGCATTGCTTGGTTTTGATATTGAAGAAGTTGCTCTTCGATCTGTCCTTTTAATTCCGATACAGGTACCGATCCGTTTTCTGTTTGAACAACGGCGCATTTACCCAATATAATTTCGGGAGCACCTTTTATGTACATTATTTTTCTACCATCGTTAGAGGTATTAGATTCTACAATGGTAGCCATGTATTTGCGTTCGGTAGAGAAGGGTAGTTGTTCCACGATCTTTGTACCTTCTCGTTCGTCCAAATAGTTTATATCCTTACTGTTCAGCCATAAAAGTAAAGCTCCTTCGGTTGGATTTCCTAAAGCCTTGGCTTTAGAAGCGTCCGAAAAATCTAAGAAAGCAGTAGAGTTGGTCGAGATATGCTCGATAATCAGTTTACTGGTTTCGTCACCTCCTAATCTTTGGTCGCGAAGACTGTAAAAATTAGTATAAGATACCTGCATCTGATTTTGAGTAAGTGTTCCTGTTTTGTCGGTGCAAATAATGGTAGTTGCTCCCATTGTTTCGCAGGCGTGCATCTTACGTACAAGGTTATTTGCCTTAAGCATACGGCGCATACTTAGTGCCAAACTTAAGGTAACACTCATCGGAAGCCCTTCGGGTACGGCAACTACAACCAAGGTTACAGCCACCATAAAGTATTGTAAGATATGTCCGGCAGTATCCAGCGATACCCACGAGTTTGGTTCGAGCGGATTTACTCCGAAAACAAAACCTAAGGCTGCCAAAACAATGGCTGTGATAGCACCTATGCCCAACCATTTGAACCATCCGCCGTTTTCGATACTATTGGGTACTTCGGTGTCTTTGCCCATTAGCTCAAACGCATCGTATACAATAGGTATCCATACTTTAGATAGTGCAATTACAGCACCTATAATAACGGCTCCTACCAGTCCCAGTTGTCCCAATGAATATTGGGGAGCATTGGTAGCCATATTGAAAAAGATGTCTTTGATAAATAATACCGCAAAAGTAAGTATAGCTAATACCATACCTACAACACCTATAAATTTGGCTAACGAATCTAACTGACGGTTAAGGGGTGTTTGCCCTTCGACCATTTCAGCCGATTTTTCGGCAACCTGTCCAAACTCTGTGGCATCACCCACTTTGGTAACGCACATGGCTCCATGACCATTAATTACTTTTGTGCCTCGCAACACATAATTAGAGGCGTAGGTAACACCCTCTTCAAATTCTTTAGGGTCGATGGTTTTGTCGATGCTGGGTTCGCCGGTAAGGCACGATTCGTCCATCTGCATAGTTACGGCTTCAACCAATTCGCCGTCGGCAGGAACTTCGTTTCCGATTTCCAATAAAACGGTATCTCCTACCACCACATCACGTTTGGGTACTTGGCATACATTGTTGTTGCGAATCACCATTACTAAATCGTCGTCGTTGACCTGATTTAGAATGTCGAATTTTTTATTGGCATCCAATTCGAACCAAAAGGCAACTCCGGTTGCCAATAAAATGGCACAAAAAATACCAATTGTTTCGGAATAATGCCCTACGCCTTTAGTAACGTGTTCTACTATTGCTATTCCTAACGAAAGGAATGCAGCAATAAGTAATATACGAATGATGGGGTCTTCAAATTTTTCGAGGAAGAGCTTCCATAGCGGTTCTTTTTCGGGAGGAGTAAGTACATTCTCACCATACTTTTTCCGGCTCTCGAGAACTTGTGCATCGGTAAGCCCTATGCGGTGGTTTTTATGTTCCATAAATTTAATATAAATAATAGTGTTTAATTGTTACTTAATATTTTTAAAATACGATTTATAGTCGATGCAATACGCCCTTACATGCGTTCTGCTCTCTTCATAAAACTATTTTTTTACGGGAATTAATTGTACGCAATCTAACCCGAACATATACTTCGATCCTTGAGATAGTTTATTAGTTCCTACTATATTGACCTTTAATTTTATTTTTCCCGATACCGGAGAAAAAGTCCCGATAGGTATAGCACCCGAATGTTTAATATCTTTATTGTATCCGTCGAATTGTACACCCGAGGGTTTACCATTTACCGCAAAGCCGATAATGCCGTAATCGTTGGCTTGTGTGGCATATACTACCACTTTATATTTACGGGCTTTTAAATTGTCGAACTGAAATTCGGCATAATCGCC
The DNA here is from genome assembly GCA_031546965.1 of Dysgonomonas sp. Taxonomy (GTDB): domain Bacteria; phylum Bacteroidota; class Bacteroidia; order Bacteroidales; family Dysgonomonadaceae; genus Dysgonomonas_A. The sequence goes on along the minus strand of JAVBJR010000476.1, from coordinate 26,832 downwards.
TTCTTTACTGTCAGCACCTAATAAATGGGCTGCATGGCTCCATTTTCCATCCCATGAAGCTGACGATTTTTGTTTCTCAAGTCGCAATGATGGAGATTTATCCGTTGCATTCAAGGTTTCGAATTCAATGGCATTGGCTATTTTATAATCAGCCGGATTTTTTGGTGCAGGCAATAGTTTTCTTCGAGTTTCGTCTATGCCCGACGTTCCGATAGCTTGAGCATTGTAATCGCCATACCAATATATAGTTGTGGCATAATCGGCATAGCCTTTTTCCCAGCCCATCATTTCGATGTCGAATTTAAACTTATCCTTGAATGGGATAACATCAAGATTGCGGGTGCGGAAAAAAGCATTGTACCCGTTAGAAGTTTCTAAATCGGCTCGAGGAGCTCCTCCGAATGGTGTGTGGAAAGGTACAACGGGTGCCCACGAACTATTGTAATAATCTTCTGTTCCTGTGCCGAAATGCGACGGAAAGGTATCGTTATCTACCCATATTTTTTCGTCGCCTTCGCCATACCACGAGGGAAGGTGGTTAAACAACGACAAGAGGTCGCCTTTATATAAACCTTTGCCTTTTATGGTTGCAAAATTCCAGTCGATACAGTTCGCTGGATCATCGTATTTGTGAATAGGAATTTTGATCTCTTGACGCCACGAACTGTGAAAATACATAGAGCCTTCGTCCCAAGTAAGAGGAGAGACGTTTGCTTCCATTTTTAGAGTTAGGGGTAAGGACGATATATTTGTCAATTTTAGCTTTCCGTTTTTGCTATACGGCATTAACCAACGGCTTGTGATATTGCCTTTTCCATCCGACTGCAGATACCAGCTTTTTACGGATGGTGCTCCCATTCCTCCTCCCGAAAAGTCGCTTAAAGGAACCCATACCGTTTCTTTTCCGTCGAATTGGGCAGAGAATATAAGTTCTCGCATCAATTGTGCAAAATTAGCCGCATCTTTAGTTGTTACACTGAATTTTATTTCATAAACAGCATTCTCTCCGGTAGGAAGTTCTATTGCTAAAGATTCCGATGTTTCGAGCCTTTTGCTGTTGTTTAATATTTTACCACTTTTAGATAATACAGGGTTCAGTAATAAATTGTCAGTCTCTGCTATTTTTTTATCAGCTCTTTTTAGAACCTCCGTCGAAAATGTTTCGATAGGCATATTTTGGGGGTATTTCCTAAAGTTTATTCCATAATATTTAGGTGTTTTATTGATGCCCGGTTCGTCTTCAAATGTAATTTTGCAACTTTTGGCATAAGGTATCGGTAAGAATAATGTATTTCCACCCCTTCCATTGGGTTCGTAACTGGTATGAGGTTGAAGCAATCCGCGACCGATAGACGGAACGTTTATCCGCATCAAGTCGTAAGCCGGTATAACCCATCCCGGCTCGGATGAACCGTTAAAATAAAAACGCCATGTTCCTCTTTTATCTATGGTAGTAATCCAAATGCGGGTTATTACTCCCGGACCCACTTCGTCGAACATTACTTTTTCTATTCTTTTCCCTACCGTATCTATACGTACAATGCCGAATCCGTCGTCGTTGGCAAACCAAGTAGCATCGTTGGGCGAAACCGAACGTCTGTCGTAGCTGCTTTGCTGATGGCAGATGTAATAAGGATTGGGGAAACGAGCCTGTTTTTCCACAGAAACCATTTCGTCCAAAAGCGATTCCATTGTAATGATTTTATATTGTTGATTCTGACTCGAACCATGAAATAAAAAAGCAAGGCAAACAGCCAGTAGAAAAAACCGTTTTGCAGATTTCATATTCAATACTATTAAGATTTTAAGATAGTTAAAGGCAATCAGTCTATTAGCAGTTTAGCAATTGAGTCTGTTTTTATTGGGGAAACTGCTTCCAATACAGCTAATGTATCGGACTCTATATATTCGGATACTTCCACTTTTATTACTCCGTGATTTACCATGTCCAATTCTTTGGCAGCGATATAGGATACATCCACAACCCGCCCTTTTTTAAAAGGACCACGGTCTACTACTTCAACAATGACTTCCTTTTTGTTTTGGATATTCTTAACACAGAGCTTAGTTCCGAAAGGGTATGTTCTGTGGGCGCATATAAAAAGGTCTTTTTTGTAGATTGACCCGCTTGCTGTTCTACGATTTTCGAACTTTTTTCCGTAGTACGATGCTTTACCGGTTTCGACTTTAGAGGGCGCTAGTGCATTGATTACTGAGGCACATAAAGACAGAAATAATAGTAGAGTTAGAGTTCTTTTCATCTTTCTTATCGAGTCTATTTCGATTGCAAAGATATCATAATTCGGGAATTATCAATATTTGCGGTGCATAAAAAGAACTTATGCCGTGTTATTCTGTTTGATAATTGAACCGTTATTTAAAGTTTATTGTGTTTATTGTGGCATAAAAGTGTCTGTAATCTTTTGTTTATTCACAATAATCTGTATTTTTGTGTTGATTTAATTGTTTATGGCAGAAAAGCAGGAGAAATTGCTCTCGGAACTTGAGTTTAGATTGCGTCAACTGATGTATCTGTGTGATTCCTTGAAAGAAGAGAATCGGGGCTTGAGGAGCCAATTGGAGGACAGAAACGGAGAGATAAATCGTATCAATACCCAGTTGGAACAGTTGAATTTGAAGTACAACAATCTGAAATTTGCAAAAACATTGATCGGAACAGATCAAGAAGGTGTTGATAAAGCAAAACAAAGGTTGTTGAAGTTAGTACAAGATGTAGATAAATGTATCGCGTTATTGAAAATATAAAGGCAGATAGATCATGAGCGAACATTTTATCATAACATTGCGTGTTTTAGATCGGTCGTATCGGTTGAAAATACATCGTAAAGATGAGAAAAAATACCGCGATGCCGCCGTGGCAATAGAAAAGAAGACGAATCAATATAGAAATTATTTTGCCGAATCTGAATCTAAAAGTTTACTGGAAAGAGATTATCTAACGATGACAACCATTCAGGCACTATCAGATACAGTTGAATTGGAGGCTGATAATAAATTGTTTGAGGACAAGGTTAAATCCTTGATTGATGAATTGGATGTGTATCTGAAACAATCAAAGTAATATCTCTTTTATTTTTGCTGTAAAACACTTGTGCTAATTGGAGATGAACAGTTGTCTGTTTCTTTTTCGATTAGTTTTTTTGTTTATATAATTATTAGAGTAAATAAAAAGAGTAGATATATCGAACAGATATATAAATTAGAAATTTAAAAGAGCCTTATGGATATAGTATTTACGATAGCCGCCTTTGTAGGAGGTGCAGTAGTAGCTTGGCTCGTTCTTAACTTTGTCACAAACGCGAGAGTAAAACGGCGTATTGAAGAATCGGAACGTGAAGCTGAGGTAATCAAGAAAAATAAGTTGTTAGAAGTAAAAGAGCAAGCCTTACAGATGAAGGCAGAGTTTGAAAAACAAGTAAATGCCCGTACTTCGAAATTGCAGGTTGCCGAAAATAAAGTAAAGCAACGTGAGCAAACCTTGAATCAAAAACAAGAAGAAATACAACGCCGTAAAGGTGAAGTAGAGGCTGTCAAAGAAAATCTTGATAGTCAGTTAGAAATTGTAGATAAGAAAAAGCAGGATTTGGATAGGCTTCACAAACAAGAAGTCGAAAGACTTGAGGCATTATCGGGATTATCTGCCGACGAAATAAAAGCCAAATTGGTAGAAGCCCTACAAGATGAGGCAAAATCGGATGCACAGTCGTTCATCAGCGAGATTATCGAAGAAGCTAAGATGACGGCTAATAAAGAAGCCAAGAAAATTGTAGTTCAAACCATTCAAAGGGTTGCTACCGAAACAGCTATCGAAAATGCAATCACGGTTTTCCATATCGATTCGGACGAAGTAAAAGGACGTATCATTGGACGCGAAGGTCGTAATATCCGTGCATTGGAAGCCGCTACAGGTGTAGAAATCGTAGTAGACGATACCCCCGAAGCAATCGTTATCTCGGGATTTGATCCGGTGAGAAGAGAAATCGCACGTTTAGCCCTCCATCAATTGGTGGCAGACGGACGTATTCACCCTGCAAGAATCGAAGAAGTTGTTTCGAAAGTGAAGAAACAAATCGAAGAAGAGATAATAGAAACCGGTAAACGTACAGCTATCGACTTAGGTATACACGGTTTACACCCCGAAATGATCCGTATGATCGGTAAAATGAAATACCGTTCGTCTTATGGTCAAAACCTATTGCAACATGCTCGTGAAACAGCCAATCTGTGTGCTATAATGGCTGCCGAACTGGGTCTTAATGTGAAGAAAGCCAAAAGAGCAGGTCTGTTACACGATATAGGTAAAGTGCCTGATGATGAGCCCGAATTGCCTCACGCATTGTTAGGTATGAAACTTGCCGAAAAATACAAGGAAAAACCCGATATTTGTAACGCAATTGGTGCTCACCACGATGAGATCGAAATGACAACCTTGCTAGCTCCAATCGTTCAAGTTTGTGATGCTATCTCAGGAGCACGTCCCGGAGCACGTCGCGAAATTGTGGAGGCTTATATCAAGCGTTTGAACGACTTAGAGCAATTAGCAATGTCTTATCCCGGTGTATTAAAAACATACGCTATACAAGCCGGTCGCGAACTTCGTGTAATTGTAGGAGCAGATAAGGTAGATGATGTAGAAACCGAAAAATTATCCGCCGAAATTGCCAAGAAAATTCAAGATGAAATGACATATCCCGGACAGGTGAAAATAACTGTGATCAGAGAAACTAGAGCAGTGAGCTTCGCTAAGTAGATCCGCATAAAGGGTATTAAATAATACAAAAAGTAAAAGAGGTTCTTCGTCCGAAGAGCCTCTTTCTTGTTGTATGCTATGTATTCTAAGATATATTTCGAGTCGTCATTGCGAACGTAGTGAAGCAATCTTCCCAACAAGCTGGCGTATGCAATACGCCTCTACAGTCTTCGACAATAATACATAAAACGTTTTTTAGCGTAAGAGCCGCTTTAAAACTGCGCCCTATTCTATCTTTTTATTTACCTTTGTAGTACGAATAAACGGACTAATTATTTTATATAACAACTGATGCAAAAACCTTCGATAGTTAAAGGAACACGCGATTTTTCGCCTGAAGAAATGGCAAAAAGAAACTATATTTTCGACACAATCAGAGAAGTATACAAGCTGTTTGGCTATAAACAAATAGAGACTCCTGTAATGGAAAACCTTTCGACCTTGATGGGTAAGTATGGCGAAGAGGGTGACAAATTGTTGTTTAAAATATTGAATTCGGGAGACTTCCTTTCCGATCTGACAGATGACGAATTAGCTGCAAAGAATTCGACCCGCTTGACCACCAAAATATCAGAAAAAGGCTTGCGTTACGATCTTACCGTGCCTTTTGCCCGTTATGTGGTGATGCACCGCAATGAGATAACTTTCCCTTTCAAACGTTATCAGATACAGCCCGTATGGCGTGCCGACCGTCCGCAGAAAGGTCGTTACCGCGAGTTTTTTCAGTGTGATGCCGATGTGGTAGGTTCCGACTCGTTAATCAATGAGGTTGAGTTGATTCAAATAATAGATGAGGTTTTCAAACGCCTCAAAATAAGGGCTTGCATCAAGATAAATAACCGTAAGATATTGTCGGGAATAGCCGAAATAATTGGCGAACCCGAGAAGATTGTAGATATAACTGTTGCCATAGATAAGCTCGATAAAATAGGCTTAGAGAAAGTAAACGAAGAACTGCAATCGAAAGGTATATCGGTGGAGGCTATTGAAAAATTGCAACCGATTATTCTTCTAGAGGGTGACAATGCGTCGAAATTGGCAACTCTTAAAGAGAACCTTTCGGCTTCCGAAATAGGACTTAAAGGTGTAGAAGAGATAGAATTTATCTTGAATAAAATCAAGCTTTTAACTATAGGATCGGAAATTGAACTTGACTTGACTTTGGCTCGAGGGCTTAACTATTATACAGGTGCTATTTTTGAAGTAAAAGCATTAGATGTACAAATCGGAAGTATAGTAGGAGGTGGCAGATATGATAATTTAACGGGTATCTTTGGTTTACCCAATGTTTCGGGAGTAGGCATCTCATTTGGTGCAGATAGAATATTTGATGTATTGAATCAATTGGAACTGTATCCCGAAGATTCTACACAAGGAACTAAAGTTTTGTTTGTAAACTTTGGCAGTGCAGAGGAAGACTATATATTACCGATTATAGGACAGCTTAGGAAGAGAGGTATTTCAGCCGAAATTTATCCGGAGGCTGGTAAGATGAAGAAGCAAATGTCGTACGCCGATTCAAACAAAATCCCCTACGTAATTATAGTAGGAGAGGATGAAATGAAGGAGTATAAAGTGACATTAAAGAATATGCAATCGGGCGATCAGCAATTACTGACCATCGAAGATTGTCTTAAATTGGATCTGTAACCTTGTTTAAGATGCTGTCGGCTAAATTCTTAGTGATTCTAACGCTGGTTGTGTCTTTTATGTCAATAGTTTTACTCGAAAGACGTGGTATCTTAATAACTACGTCTTTTGTTATGTTAACGGGGTTTATGATCACACCTTTATTTGCCATATAAATATATGGCCAAAACATCTCGTTTTTATAAAAAGTAGCCGAGATACTATTTATGCTTACGTTATTTTTGTAGATGACAACCGCTACATAATTAGTAGAATCCTTGTTTTCTAATACACTGTATTGTGCGGTTTTATCTAATGATGGAGCTTGGGCGACCTCTTCATGAGAGTATATTTTTAAATAATAATACGCTCCACCCAACACACATAAGACAATAAACAGGATAAGCAGATGTTTTGTGTTTGAGCTTTTTTTGCTCTTTCTCGATTTGCCAGATTTACTCATCTTTTTCTATAGAATATTACTCTCATTATAAGCCTTTATAGTCAATTCGTATTAATAAATGAAGGCTTTTGATTTTTCTCTCAATTTTACTAATAGTTTCTTTTGGTAACTCCGTATGTTTTACTTACCGTCTTTTTGTTGTTAGCGTAAGTTCCAATTTTGCTAGATCAACTCGATACAAAATTAAAAATAATATTTACATTAAAGAACAGCCAGCAATGATTAATCTGTTTTTATTAAGTAAATACAAATAGTAATTTAACAAAATCTGTTCTAAAATTTATTGAATGAAGTATTTAGGTGATTTTCATTAACACATCAATATTTTCCAAATAATTTTCAAACTTAAAATATTCATTGCCTAATGCTCTAAAAAGTATCGCTTTTTTGAAATCAATAGTTTGTTTATTAATAAAAACTTTAAAATCTTCGGGATTGGCATTTAATATGTACTTAACAACCCGAGTGTTCAATTCGAACGTTTCGTTCTTAATGATCCAATCTACTTTCTCCAAATCTTTAACAAAATAGTTGTTCAAATAGTTTTCGAATTTGGGCGAAATATCGAAATTTATTAATTCTGCAAAATATAACATGTAACAATCGTTTGTTATCTCCAAATCATTCAGCATTTTTATGATGATCCGCTCGTGAGTGCCTGTTATTTTTATATCATCCAGAAACAAAAGTTGTTTATCTTGGATGTACACCTTATCTACATGAAAAGTATCGCCACTGATGAGGTTATAGCGGTCTTGTGCCGACATTTCGCCGTAGTCTTCCCGATAAGTAACCGTTCTGTTTATTTTGGTTTCCTGCACCACAGGGTATCCGTTTCGATATAAAAACAGATTAAGTTTCTCTACAAAGAATATCTTCATAAAAAACGATGCGGTAGGAATATAGGAATATGCACTGGGCAAAACCACAATTTGCCTGCCATCGTAATGATCTTTGAAGCAGTTCTCTATAAACTTATCGGCTAAGAGATAACCAAATTCTTTGGCGATATCAATTGCACCGTGTTTGAATTTGGAGTAATCGATTGGACAGAATCCAAACTCATTTTCATTTTCGATAAGAAACCCGCTAAAATGGGTGATAGTACCTTTATAACTTTGTTCTAATGTCATCAATTGTATAATTAGGATCGGTAATTAGTAAAGCATCGAAACCGAAGTTTTTTGCTCCCTGATAATCGGCTTTGGGATTATCTCCAATATGTAATACCTCTTCTTTTGATGCACTGATATGCTCATACACATGCCCAAAGAAGTGAGAAGAAGGCTTTGAGGCATTGATTTCGTCTGAGAATATCAGGAAATCGAAGTATTGAAAAACACCCATATCCTCCAATGTTATTCTAAGCGTTTCGCCTTCGATAAAACCTGTATTGCTCGATAGATTCAGTATATATCCCTCTTGTTTCAATTGAGAGAGTATATGGGGAATATTCTCGTTCATAAAAACAGGTTGATATTCTAAGAAAAGCTTATCAGCTTGTTTACGCAAATTTATGGCTATCTCTAGCGTAACAGAATCGGCGGGAACTAGTCGTTGCAAAAGATTTTGATACATTTTGTTAGCAGACAATTTTTTACCACTAATCATGTTGTAGCGGTCAAAAACATTATCCACAGACCGTATAAAAGAATCTATCTCTTTAGGCGAGATATGCTTTATATTAAAAGTATCTAAAATAAGTTGGGAACGTTTCAATTTAAACTCGGGATGAGACCTGATAAGAGTCATCCAAAGATCAAACGATATATTTTTTATTTTCATCAATTATTTACCATTTGTACAACAATTAACCGACCACCATCTTCTTTCGAAAGAAGTATTTGTTTATTGTCGGTCAGCTCTACAGCTTCTCCGATTCCAATTTTTTTGCCTTCTGTTTTATCTTCCAGATCGGTTAAACGTTGGTTGATAAGCATCCATTTATTTTGGTGGAAAACAAAATAGGCAACCGGCTTCTTTTGGTCGTCGGTCAATTTTTCATTGGGCCACACATGCCTGTTGGCATGCCAAGGGTAGAGGTATTGGTTATTATAAACCATCAACCGATAATTGTCAGGTGTAAAAGTACCTTCGTGACGCGATGAGTATAAATTAAGCACAGGCAACTGCCCTCTATAATCGGTTCCGCAAAACGGGCATTTTGGTTTTTTGCTGTTGTCAAAAACAAACCATTTGTGCCAACACTTCGGGTTTTGGCAAGGTTGCAGGAGATCTACGGTTTTCAATAAAGCATCTTCCCACTCATTGGCAGTTGGACGGACTGCCGGATTGTGAAGCCCGTCTATAAATGCCTTATCGAATAATTCTTTCAAGTAGGGACCGCATACTGTGTATGGTATCTGTGCCGGATCGCCCTGTGGCAATTGGCTCGATTGAAGCTGAGCCGGTTTAACTCTGTTCGAAAAATCGGTGGGATGTTCAATAAACAACGCTTTTTCGCCCATCGATAACTCTTCGTCTTTACCGGAGTCCAAATCGTGCACTTTGCCTCCACGCAGCGGATGGCGGTATAGCAAATACATGTATATCATTACAGCCAAGGCATGCCTGTCGGTAGTGATACTGGGTAATTTACGATTGGGGTCGTCTATTTTGAGAAGCTTTGTAGCAATTACTTCGGGTGCTATAAAATCGGGAGTTCCCAATACATCGGGTGGAAATTTTCCCGGTACTACCAATCCGTCTATATCAATAATGGCTGCTCTACCCGTGGTGGGGTCTACCAATACGTTCTTATACGAAAGATCGGAGTGAGCCAACCCTGCCGAGTGCATACGCTTTACGGCTCGGCTGATACGGATACATATTTGGAGGTATTTAAACCAATCGCCTCTTTCTTCGGGGGCTAAGAATTTATTTTGATTTTTTGCCGAAGCATACCATTTACCTTCTTTTTCTCGACCTTTTATTCCCAAAAAGTCATTGTTTCCCGACCCATATTTAAAGAAGAAGCATGCCTGATAGGTTGGGCATACCAATCCCAATTTACCGTTGTATTCAACTATTTTGGTGGGCCAACAATACAGGTCTTTCCAATAGTCGCCCCCTTCTTGCTGAAAAATACGTTCGCGGTATATACCTGTGATATTCAGTAAGCGATCTTTGGCATTGAAATCTTGCTTGTCTCTGAAAAAGCCGACTACGTATGTTTTATCGGGGCTAAAATATACGTCTTTCATCCCTCCCGAACCTATTATCTTATCTACATACTGAACGGTAGAGCCGTCGGTTGCTTTTACTGTTATAATTTTGTCACTCATTGTCAATAAAGTATTGCTATCGTTCTGTCATCGTGATTCCCTTGTGACCAAAAATCGAGCCATTTTAATAATTGTTCAGCCGAATCGGCATTGTCGTTTGTGAGATCTACTGTTGAGGTAATATCTTCCCAAAGCTTATCCCACTTTTCAACCCGGTTCAGATTAGAGTCTGTCTCAAATTTAGGATCGGTAATACCGTCTGACATAAGTATCAGTGCGGTAAAGTCTTCAACAATTTCGAAACGCAATCGCCTGTATATTTCAGTAGGTTGCATTATTTCGGACATGGTAAGAAAACGGGTCTGACCAGCAAATTCGCCACCGTCGGGTTCACCCATAATTTTCAGGTATTGGGTATCTTTATAGTAAATGCCGATACCTCCATCGCCTACCCAAAAAGCGGCAATGAACCATCCGAATTTGAATTTCTTGGAAACTGTTACCAATAAAGTGGTAGCATAATCCTTTGTTTGGTTTTCGGTATCTTGAGCCTCTTTCTCAATGTTTTTGTAGGCTTTAAATACTGCTGAACCTATAATATTATATAGGGCATCTCCTAATTTTTTACGCTTACTTTCGGAATTATCTTTTTCGAAATCCTTGATAAGATCATCAACTTCTTTATTGTACTTCGCAAATTGAGCAGTACATATATCAGACACTGTCTGGCAGGCAATAAATGAACCTTGTCGCGAATATTTGGCAGAACCTGCCCCATCGGCAACCGTCATTACGTACCATCCTTCTTCTTTGAGATGCAGAATGTTGAAATCATCGTCTCGGGCAGTACCTTCGTGTGCATGAGATCGCCCGCGTTGACTGGCTGCGACAATGTCTTTTTGCTCATTCTGCCCAAAGCCTAGTATTCCTTTGGTTTTTTCGACCTTTACATATTTACAATCCGAATCGGGTTTGTAATATTGAATATGGCTGGGAGTGGGTACATTATTCCATAACGATCGGGGATCGGGGTTGATAATCAGCGTGATCGTACGTTCAAAAACGGGATCACCCTCTGCCCACTCATTTCGTTTACATGCTAATGTAATGCGATGATCTCCGGCTGTGGTGGGTGTACCTTCTATAAGAGCAGTTGAAGGGTTGAACGCTAATCCGAGTTCTTCGAGTCCAATTAATTCAAAACAACCTATATCGGCGATCTCAAAAAAAGTAATATCAAATAAGCATTGATAAGGCTGATTCACTTTTCCGTTTTGTAGCTGTATATGCTTACTTTTCAGCTTTCGGTCGAGATCGTTATCTTTCGGATCTAAGTATTGATTGACCGATTGACGAGCTCTTGTTTCGTCATCTTCGGGTATATTGGGTATAATCGCCATAGTTATATCATTATCGGTGTTATTTAAATCAAACTCTTCATTACTAATATTGTTTTCTTCTACTTCTACGGAAAGATTATTTATGTGTTCTTCCCACTTTTGTAAAAGAAACTCTTTGATATCTTCCCGGTTAAAAAAATCAGAAAGTTTCTCATAGTTCTCGGGCTGAATATTCAGATAGGTTATGATCTTTTCAAAATCCATAGTAAGTAAACTATATTGCTACATCATTTAATAAAAAGGTCTTCGAACTTACCCTCTTGTACGTCCGATATCCATACCTCCATCCGAACCTTTGAACGGTACCTGAATACCACACCAGGGGCAGAGGCTTATCGGCTCATCGCCCACACACATAATGCTTCCGCACATGCAAAGCCCGATAGCAACGTGGTTGCCACAGCAAGGACACGATGGAAATCCTACTAATTCGTCGGTGCTTATTTTGCTGCCGCTGAGGCTGCCATTGGCATAGCCGTCTACCATTTCGAAGTATGAATTGTCGATAGGATATGCTCCCACAAATTTGAATTTGTGACCACTTGCTCTTGTAAAGTGCGAGAAATCATTAGAACCCATTCTTTTTTGATATTTGAGAAGATAGGGTTGAGAATTCTTTTGGCATTTACCTAAAATGACGGCAAAATTTTCATCCACTCTTATCGGGGCACTCATTTCCATCTCTATTTTGCTAAGTATGTCGTCCGAGAAAGGAGCAAGTTTCAAGTCATCACTATTCAAATCGCTGATGCTTACACTTGTAGTCTTGATAGAGGCGGTTACCCATTTAAAGAATTCTTTGAACGAAACTTCGTCAGTATCTTTTAGTTGTAGAACATTCTCTGTAATCTTGGTCAATATGCTGGTATCCATATTGTCGCCTATAGAGATGGCAATAAGATTTGTGCCTTTGCGATACTTTTCGTTCCATTTTTCAAATGCTGTGTCGGTAAAATCGGTGGGGGTTCCGTCAGTAAATAAAAATATGATAGGTTTCCAGTCTCCTTTTGCTTCTAATGTAGTTTTTTTTACCGAAACATCAATGTCGTTCATCAAGAAATTCATTGCATTACCGAGGGAAGTTCCGCCTCCGATAGGTAATTTAGGAGGATAAAAGTTGTATAATTCTTCCATCGAATTGAGCTTTTTGGCTCTGCCTGCAAAAGCAATAATGGAGATGCAAACGGTTTCGAGAGCATAAGGATCGGTACGAAGTTCCTTGATAATTGCTTCCATTCCCGATTGTACATGTTGAAGAGGTTCCCCAATCATTGATTCGGAAACATCAATTAAAAAGTATATAGGTAATCGTCTCATAGGTGTGCTTAATTTATATAATAATCGTCTGATTGCCAATTTATAGGATTACTTGCTATATAATCGGTAATATTAGTGTATGATTTTTGATTTCTGATAATATGTTCGTAATAATTTCGTTGCCAAATTTTACGTCCGCATACGTTATCCATTTTGTTACATTCCTTTGTTGAAATAGATTTGAATGCACCTATAATATTGCCAACTGTAGGGGCTGGGCTCTGCCCTGCCCGAATATCATCAATGTTGGCTTCTATTACAGGTGGTTCTATCTCTATAATAGCGTGAAAATGATTGGGCATTATTACATATTCATGTAAAACTATATTTGAAAAACGATGCGGTAACGCATTCCATTGTTCTTCGATAATTTTGCCATGTTCAGATAATTCAACAAAATTTTCGGTTAGGGCAGGGCAGAGCCCAGCCCCTACAGTATTCTCTACAACCTTTCCAAACAAACATACCTTATTTTGTGTACATATAGTCACAAAATACATTCCCGATAAAGAGTAATCGTATTCGTATAATCGAATGCTATGTCGTTTATGTAAGGTATTATCCATTTCCTTTAGATAACCGTATGAATTTCGGGAGGCGGAGGAGGTAATGCCATATTATCATTACTACTACCCACGCTTCTGTTTCCTACACTTACCGAAGCCGATACCCATTTGAAAAACTGACGAAATGTAGAACTATCCGTAGTATCCAAAGAATATACCTGATTGGTAAGTGCCAACAGCGGCTGTGTGTCGGCTTTAACACCTGCTGCACAAGCGATTATACTGGCAAAATTACGTTTTTTTATTTCCGGAATCATCTGATGGTACTTTTGTAAATCAGAAGGCTTTCCGTCTGTCATAATAAACAGAAGAGGCATCCAATCGCCTTTTTCGTCAGCGGTGCTAAATTTTACCTCCGAGTCGACTTTCTTGCACAACATTTCTAAAGCTTCGCCTAGATGCGTTGGACCCGATTCGGGAGTCGTAATATTGGGCAATTGCAGATTCTCGAGTTCGGTAAGGGGCAATATCTGTTTTACCTCTCTATCGAAAGTAATGATGCTCATAAACACCGATTCGAGCGCGAACGGATCTTGTCTAAGGCTCGAAACCATAGATTCCAATCCTACTTTTACCGATTCGATAGGCTCTCCCTTCATCGATCCGGATGTATCTAATAATAAATATACAGGTAATCTTCTCATCTTTTTTAGTTTTTTGTATCAAAGGATATTAATATCAGGTGGAGGAGGAGGGAGTTCATCGAGGCTCGATATGCCCAGCGTATCTCCTTTACTCTCAATTTTCAAGGAGGTTGTTCCGATAGATGACGACATCCACAGGAAAAAGCGAGACATACTGTCTTCATCTGCTTTTTCGAGGCTGATAACGTGGGGCGTTATCAGCTTCAAGGTCGAAATGTCGGCTTGATCTCCTGCTGCACAGGCAACTGTATATGCTGTTTTGCAAGTGGCAAAATAATCTGCTCCTTTTTTCCAATCATCAATTGGAACTCCGTCTGTCATAATGAATACAATGGGTTTCCAGTCGCCTTTTTCTTCCATTGTAGTTTTCTTTACTTCCGAATTTATTTTGTCGGTAACCAATTTGAGGGCAGCACCAAGGGCGGTTTGTCCCGTAGCTTGCAATTCAACCATTTGAAAGGATGCCAAATCGGTTAGCGGAATCAATACCTGTGCGGTATTACTGAATGTAATAATACTGATGTATACACTTTCTATCGCCTGCGGATTTTGACGCAATGCTCTAATCATCGTATCTATTCCTTTTTTTAAAGCTTCGATAGGTTCGCCTTTCATAGAGGCTGATGTGTCCAAAAGTAGATATACCGGTAATCGTCTCATATTGCTTTGTTTATAAAGTAATCGTCCGATTGCCAATTGATAGGATTAGTTGCTATGTAATCGGTAATATTATTGTACGATTTTTCGTTTCTGATAATGTGTTCGTAATAATTGCGCTGCCAGATTTTTTTATTAAATGGTTGCCATGATTGATTTTTGACGCCATTAATATAAAGATTTGTGGTAATAGTTTTAAACCACTGTATGACGCGGTGTAGGGGCGAACCTACGTGTTCGCCCGAATCATTATTATTATCATCATTATTATTTATCGGGCAGACACGTAGGTCTGCCCCTACGTTTTCGACGATAAAATGAATATGGTTAGGCATTACAATAATTTCATGACATTGAATATCCGAAAATTTATTTGGTAATTCATTATATATTTGCATTACCATTTTCCCCGCATCATTCAAAAACATTTCACCATCCACCACCTTACCAAATAAACACACCTTATCTTGTGTACATATTGTAACAAAATACATCCCCGACAAGGAATAATTGTATCCCTGCAATCGAATGGTATGTCTTTTTGGTAATGTATTGATTGTCATATGACCTATATCATTTTGGTTTCAATCATTGTTCGAAGCGTATTTGCTTGAATATCTATATTCTCGAGATCTGCCAAAAAATCGAGTTCAGTTATTTTTTTTAGATTCTCGTCTAAAAGATTGGTAATATCAGCATCAATATGTTTCAAATTGAATTTAATATCCCTTTCTAATTGCAGATTCTTTAAAGTCAGTTCCTTTATAGAACGTTCTTTTTTAGACGATTCGCTTTCCCATTTTTCATAAGGGAATATGTTTATATCACAAGGCAGAAAATTATTTTTAGTCGGTTGAAACGAGAAATACGCTTCTTCGTCCTGTATCTTATAAATTTCCATTAAGATGTTATTCAATCGTATACCGAAATAGAATTGTACCCGATAACTTCTTTTTGCCAAATCAGCCAAAAGCTTTTTGTCTATTGCACCAAAAGTATTGCGGTAAGCATCCGAATGATTATAGCTACTCAATGAACCTAACAGTTGAGGATCGGCATCAAAAAAGTAATCTTTATAATATTTTAGGCTGAACGCATTGATATTATCAGTATACGGATATTCCGAAGATTGAGCCGACAATGCTTTATGCAGATTATAAATAGACCGAGTAATACGTTGAGCCTGTTGCACCTTTTCCGCCTCAAAGCCACCTTCTTGAGTAATAGCCTGTTTGAGTTTGGAGATCATATCGGCGTTCAGCGCAATTTCGCTTTCCATCATATTCACTATACGCTCGTTCTTTTTTCTGATCTTATCCAAAAGGTCAATAAGTGTACTTGTAAACTGCACATGATATAGCTCAAGCTTATTTACGTCCATGTCGGGATTCTCCTCAAACAGTTTATGGATGACTTGACTTTGCAGATATATTTTCATAGTTGTTTGATCCTCAAAAAAGTTGATGAGGTCGTACAATCGTTGAATTATTTTATCCGAAGCATCTAATATCTCGGTTCTGTTATCGGTCATTTAAGTTTTAGCGGACTCCTTGTACGTTCTTTCTTAATTCGGTTTCTAAAGTTTGCAATTCTTTGTCGAGTACCTGACGGTTGCGCATACCTTCTTCGTGTATCTTTTTCACTTCGTCTAAAGTGCTGATAAGCGATTGGGTTGTTTTCTTCAGAGTGTCGATAGATACTACTGTATTTTCGTTTTCGCGAGCTACCTCGATACTGTTTTGACGAAGCAGTTCGGCATTTTTCTCTAATATAGTGTTAGTGGTTTCGGCAACTTTACGCTGCATTTCCACATTTGCTTTTTGTCGGTATAGGGCAACAGCAATAGTCAATTGATTTTTCCAAACCGGTATTGTTGTCGAAATAATCGATTGAGCTTTGTCTGCAATTGCGGTGTTATTGTTTTGTACCACACGTATTTGTGCGAGCGATTGCATCATTACGAAGCGAATAATCTTCATGTCGGCAAGACGTTTGTCGAGGCGCATGATATATTCCCTAAGATCGGCAATCTCATAATCTTTGTAGTTAGCAGGATTACCTTCCATCTCTGCCAACTTAACTTGCAGCTCCTGAAATTTCAGTTGTCCTGCAATTATCAATTGTTCAATTTGCTTGATATATTCAACATTGTTGTCGAACATGGTTTGCAACGCCGTATTGTCTTTTAACGAGTTGATACGTCCGGCTTTGACCTTATTGGATATTTTATCAACATTCGAAATAACGGTGTCGTATTTCTGGAATATTTTTTTTACATCGATAATCAAATTCTTCAATACCGGAATTTTGCTTATAAAAGCTTTGAATCCGCTTTGATTGAGTTCATCTACATCGATGTAGTTTAATTCGGTCAGCAGATCACTGATATAAGTACCCACCTCTCCCGAATTGAAAGTTCTGACCGAGCTCAGAAAGTCATTACTGTATTTTTCCATAGTAGACTGTAAATCCGATCCATAGTTTAGAACTGAATTTACATCGGTTACTACTAAGCTTTTGTTAAGCTCCGATAATCTGCTTATTTCGTTTTGATCGAGATTTTCGAGGTTGATATTTCCTTGATTATCCATTCTTTGAAGAGATGGTGTGGGGATGTTGTTATTAGTAGTATCCATATTGTATGTTTTATTAAAAATATCAGTGACGTTTTAAGGCAAAAGGTCTATTATCTTAAAATCCTTTTTGCTCAAATGTAATTTTGATAAAGTTACAAAAAAGCAAAAAGGATAAAAAGTTTATTATGCTTAAAAATTATTTAGCATAGTTTTGAGAGATGCGTTGGATAGTTTGTCCAAGGAATACATCTTCGAACGCATCACCAATGGCATTGAATTTCCAATCATCACCTTTTTTATAAAGTTCTCCCATTACAAGAGCTTTTTTGCCTCTGTATTGAGGTTCAGAAACTACATTGTATTCAGCATATACGCTGTCAACCTTAGCAGGAGTACCTTCGTACATTCTTATTTTAGCATAAGGCACTTGAGAGAAATCTTCTTCACCTACACCATTCAAGAAGAAGAATATACGGTGAATATTGCTTCCTAATTTAGAAAGGTCTACAGTAATAATTTCGTTATCAAGACCATCGTCTCCACCCTTATCACCTTCGAGATCATCACCTGTGTGACGCATGGCTCCGGTGATTGAAACCAGTTTACCTGCATTCAAACCAAATTGACCAAGAAGTTCGGGTCTGTATAATGGAGAGTATAGGTGATCTACCAAGTTGCCATTTTCGTCATACATTACACAACTCAAATCTAAGTCTACATCTTTAGATTTAGTTACTGTTTTTTTTCCAAAACCAAGAAAACCTCCTTCTTCGGCTTGGTATTCGATCGCTCCCCAGTTTACACCCACACAAAATTGTGTAAGTTTTGCACCTGTACTTTTTTCTAGGTTTATACGTTGACCTTTCTGTAAATTAATTGCCATAATTGTATTTATTAAAGTATTATTATTTTTAGTTATCCAATTAAATGAAAGTATATTCTTAACTGTATTTTTGTAGATAATCGGCTAAACCTCCTTTTTGACCCACACCCACAGCCTCGAATTTCCATTCGTCGTTGCGTTTGTATAAACGACCAAACTCTACTGCAGTTTCAATTGAGAAATCTTCTTCTAATTCGTATTTCAATAACTCTTCGTTATTATCGGGGTTGCAGATTCTTACGAACGAATTTCTCACCATTCCAAAATTCTGTCTGCGGCTTTCTGCTTCGTGAATAGTCACAACAAAACATATTTCGGTAGCTTTGGAGTCTATTTTTGACAAATCTATTTTTATTGTTTCGTCATCACCATCTCCGGCACCTGTCAGATTATCACCCGTATGCTCTACCGAACTGTCAGGAGACTTGGTATTGTTGTAAAAAACAAAATAGTCGTCGGTAAGAATTTTTTTATTATCGCCAAGTATAAAAACCGAGCAATCTAAATCAAATTCACCCCCTGTACTTGATGAGTTTGTATCCCATCCAAGTCCTACAACAAATTTGGGTAGCTTCACTTCTGTGCGCTGTCCTTTTTCTAAATTTATAGCCATAATTATTATCAGTTATCAGTCAACAGTTATCAGTTATCAGCTTGTTGACTGTTAACTGATAACTGTTGACTGCGTTGTTATGCAAATTTATTAACAAAATACTCAAGACCGCCTTTGTATCCGATGCCCATTGCCTCGAATTTCCATTCGCTACCACGTTTGTAAAGGCGACCAAATTCTACGGCTGTTTCTACCGAAAAATCTTCGTCTAATTCATATTTGGCAATTTCTTCATTGGTTTGAGCATTGTATATACGGATAAACGAATTACGAACCTGTCCGAAGTTTTGTTTACGAGTTTCGTAATCGTGAATGGTTACAGTAAATACTATTTCTTGAATTTTAGGATCTACACGACTTAAATCTAAAGTTAGAGTTTCGTCGTCACCATCGCTGTTACCTCCGGTTAGATCGTCACCTGATGATTCTACCGATCCGTCGGGCGATTTTGGGTTATTATAAAATACGAAATATTCGTCTGTAGGAATTTTCTTATTGTCACCCAACATAAAAGCTGATGCGTCTAAATCGAAATCAAATCCTGTACTTTCGTTAGGATCCCATCCCAATCCAACACCTACTTTAGTAAGACCAATCTCAATACGTTGTCCTTTGGTTAAATTAATTGCCATCTGTTAATGTATTTTATTCAGTTAAATTTATTGTCAAAATTAATTTTTAGACAAAAAGCTAATACAGACAAAGATAATAATTCCTTTCAAATCTAAAATTTCTATATTAAAATATAACTATTTTTTAAGTAAATAGTATACAACGAAAAAATCACATGTGTTTTATAGTTCTTTCTCCCGTTTATTGCGGTACTTTCTTTATTTTTGCAATTCAATAATTTTAGATATATATGACTAGCGATGCTCTTGAGGCTGCTTTATGGAAATTGGGTACAAAACGATTGATAGCTAACTTAGAAACAGATATGTATATAGGTGGAGCTTTTTACGAAAGTGTGTCGCCTCCCAATCGTCTCCTCAATAAATACGATATAGAGACAACTATTGTAGAGGGATCTAAAGTTTACACTTTATCCTCAAAAGATCAGTCGCCTACCGATACTATTTACTATTTACATGGAGGTGGTTTTGCCTGTGGCTTGTCTCTAATTCATTGGGAGATTATAACTTATTTTGCCGATCGTTTGGGATATAAGGTGGTGATACCCGATTATCCCTTAATTCCTAAGGCTGATTATATCGAAATATACGACTTTATATTGAACTTATATAAAGATATATCTAAAACCGAAGGGCGGATATTTGTTGCAGGAGATTCGGCAGGTGCAAGTTTAGTTCTTGGGCTTAGTCAATTAATTGAAAAACACACTCTTCGTAAACCAATTCATCAAATATTGATCAGCCCTTGGATGGATGTAGAGATGAAGAATCCCGAAATAGAGAGGCTTCAACCTATTGACCCCAGCTTAGATACCGAAGGTCTTAAATATGCAGGACAAGTTTATTCGATGGGCGATTTACAAAATCCGTTAGTTAGTCCTATTTATGGAGAATATCAAAATGCTTCTCCTATGACTTTGATTGTAGGTACATTGGATCTTCTATATCCCGATTGCCATAAATTCAACGAAATTTGTAAAGAAAAAGGTGTGAATATTTCTTACCATGAATACGATAATATGGTGCATCTTTTTCCACTCTTCAATATACCTCAAGCTAAAGATGCGAGGGAAATAATGGTGGCGGCCCTGTAGTAAATAGTTACCCGTAGAGACGTAATGCTTACGTCTTCGCTACAACAAATTTCAACCTAATCAACAATTGCTTTCTTTTCAGGATTATTTTTGTATTCATACATCAAGTCAATCTGGCTTTTCAAAGTTCTCTCTTCCGAAAGCGGAGGTATTTCGTCCTGCTTAAAGAATCCTTTATCCAAAATATCAAAAGTCGAAGTAAATTCACCATCAATAAGCCTGCAAAGTATAAATATCTTGTAAGCATAATGCGGTGCAGGGGGATGATTTTGACATCTCTTATCCAGTACTGCCAACAGTCGAATGGGTTCGACATTCAAGCCAGTCTCTTCTCTTACTTCCTTTACAGCTATTTCGTTAGGCGAATATCCCACATCTGCCCATCCACCGGGGATAGCCCATCCGCCGTCGGCTCTTTCCTGTACAAGTAAAATTTCGTTCTTGTCGTTGAAAACTACTGCTCTGACATCTATCTTAGGGGTAACGTAATCGTCTGCAACCCGATAACAGCCTTCGATTACTGATACCTCATTATTTGTTACAAGTGCAGTTATAGAGTTACTTAGGTGAAATAACTCTTCATATCGCTCGGTATTATATTCGTTATCGGAATACACTAATCCTGTTTGAGACAAAGCTCGTATTCGTTGAGCTATTTCAAGGAGTTGTTTTTCTATCATTGTGTATTATATTGACAATAAATCAGCAACAGAAAAGCTTGTGAAATCGGGAATTACTTTCGAGCATTTATCTTCTAATAATTCAGCCTTGTTTGTGGTCGACAAACCTATAACTTTCATGCCCGCAGCTTTTCCGGCTTCTATTCCTGCAAAAGAATCTTCAAAAACAATGCACTCTTTTGGGTCGATGCCTAAATCTTCGGCAGCTAGCAGAAAGCATTTGGGGTTTGGTTTACCCTCCGTCACACGAGACGCTGATACAATGGTGTCAAATAATTTATCGAAGTGTTGAGTTTTGTTTACTGCAACTAGTTTAGTGTCGGTAGAACTGGTCACCAATCCGATTTTTATTCCCTTAGCTTTTAATTCGTGTACAAATTTAATAGAGCCGGGTATCTCTTCGAAGTTCATGTTTACTTCAAATTTGTCGAGGTTATCGCATAGGGTATGGATTTCCTCGTGAGTTAAATGCGAGAAATATTTCTTAAGTATATTAGGCAGTGTAGTTCCTTTTATCACCTTCTCGAAATTGGGTATTCCCACATTATATCTGTCTCCGGTATGTTTCCAGAATATATCATATTGAGGCTCGGTGTCAATCATCACACCATCCATATCAAATAAAACGCAAATTTTGTTTTCCATTATTTCGTTGTATCTATATTTTTTTTTGTGTACTGCATCTTAAATTTTCTTTTCAAATATATAGTCTTCCATCAAGTAGCCGTTTCCGATATGTATGTCTACTTCTCCAACTATTTCGAATCCCATTTGCTTGTAAAATCCCAAGGCTTTGTTATCACGATTCATATTGAGAGACAAATAATTATTGTTGGCAGCCTGTGCCAATGATGCCACTTTATCGATTAGCTTCCGCCCCATTCCCTTGCCTTTGCATTCGGGTAAGAGATAGAGCTTATGTATCTTAGTTTTAGGTTCGTTTTTGTAATTTAATTCATAAGAAACAAAACCTTGATAATCAGATGATGACTTGTTTTTTATCAATAAAAAATGATGGTTTTGTTCGGTCATTTGCTTATTAAGGGCAGTGTCGCTGTACATCATTTCTATCATATAATCGAACTGCTCTTTCGAAAGGAGGTCGGTATAGGTTGTTTTCCAAGCTTGAATAGCTATCTCTTGAATTTTAGCTATATGAGTTATGTCAGCTAATATTATATCCATTGTTAATCTTCTTGAATTATTTTTATGATAAGGTGCAAAGATAAAACAATATTTTTTTCAGAGAAGCTAATTATTGTCGAAAGCTCGGTAGGGGCGTATTGCATATGCCCGGTATATTTTACGTCGTCATTGCGAGCGATAGAGAAGCAATCTCCTAATAATAAGACAGATTGCTTCTGTATGTTCGCAATGACGTGGTTCGCTATCATCCTCACTTGGGCGTATGCAATACGCCCCTACGAGGTTCTTAAGCGTAGGGATGTTTTCTGATATATTTGTTTTAATGTATAAATATGTAATTTTGTGCATAAATATAAATTTTTCTTTTCTGTTTAAATTAAATTTCATATCTTTGAAAAATGCTATAAAACGGAATTGATGATTAACTAAAAGATATACAAAAGATGGTTTTTGATGTTAAAATGATTCAAAATCTATATGAGTCATTACCTAAAAGGATATTACAGGCAAAAGAAGAATTAAAACGACCTCTAACGCTTACCGAGAAAATACTATACGCTCACTTATCTAAAAACGAGCCGATTAAAGACTATAAGAGAGGCGAGGATTATGTAAACTTTGCCCCCGATCGGGTGGCTATGCAGGATGCAACGGCTCAAATGGCACTTTTGCAGTTGATGAATTCGGGACGTAAAAGAGTGGCTGTACCCTCTACGGTACATTGCGACCACTTGATTCAAGCCTATAAATCAGCAAAAGAAGATTTGAATACTGCCGAAATTACCAATAAAGAAGTATACGATTTCTTAAGTGTTGTTTCTAATAAATTCGGAATCGGTTTTTGGAAACCCGGTGCAGGAATTATACACCAAGTGGTATTGGAGAATTATGCCTTCCCCGGAGGAATGATGATCGGTACAGACTCCCATACTCCCAATGCCGGCGGATTAGGAATGATCGCTATCGGAGTAGGCGGAGCCGATGCTGTTGATGTGATGGCAGGTATGCCTTGGGAACTGAAAATGCCTAAAATTATCGGTGTAAAGCTAACAGGTAAACTGTCAGGTTGGGCTTCCGCAAAAGATGTAATTTTGAAATTGGCAGGTATACTTACCGTAAAAGGAGGTACAAATGCTATTATAGAATATTTTGGAGAAGGCGTATATTCGCTTTCGGCAACCGGAAAAGCAACTATTTGCAACATGGGGGCTGAGGTAGGAGCAACTACTTCTATTTTCCCTTATGACGAAAAGTCGGCTGAATACCTTATTTCAACAGATCGTAAAGAAATCGTAGACGTAATAAATTCAGTAAAAGACCATCTAAAAGCAGATGCGGAGGTAGAGAATAATCCCGAAAAGTATTACGATCGGGTAATCGAAATTAACTTGTCTCAATTAGAGCCTTATGTTAATGGTCCTTTTACTCCCGATGCTGCACACCCAATTTCTGAATTTGCAAAAGTGGTGAAAGAAAAAGGATACCCCCAAACAATGGAAGTCGGCTTAATTGGTTCTTGTACCAACTCTTCGTACGAAGATATGTCGAGAGCGGCTTCTATTGTAAAAGATGCAAAGTCGAAAGGAGTGCCGGTTAAAGCGCAGTTTATTATCAATCCGGGATCGGAGCAAGTACGTTTTACTGCAGAACGTGACGGTATACTCACCGAGTTCGAAGAAGTAGGAGCAACCATTATGGCAAATGCCTGTGGACCTTGCATCGGACAATGGAAACGTGAAACCGAAAATCCCGAGCGTCCTAATTCTATTGTAACATCTTTCAATAGAAATTTTGCCAAAAGAAATGATGGTAACCCCAATACGCACGCTTTTGTAGCTTCGCCCGAATTGGTAGCTGCACTTACTATCGCAGGCGATTTGTGTTTCAATCCAATGACAGATACACTTATCAATGAGAAAGGAGAAAAAGTAAAACTTCAAGAGCCTGTCGGGTTAGAATTACCTCCAAAAGGTTTCGGTGTAGACGATTTAGGGTATATCGAACCTGTATCAGAAGGTACTACTATTGACGTTAATATAGCACCCGATTCGCAACGCCTTCAAATATTACAACCATTTGCAGTTTGGGATGGAAAAGATATTCTTGAGCAACCTTTATTAATAAAAGCAACCGGAAAATGTACCACCGACCATATTTCTATGGCAGGGCAGTGGTTGCGTTTTCGTGGACATCTCGACAATATATCCGATAATATGTTGATTGGGGCGGTAAATGCGTTCAACGAAAAAACAAATTCGGTCAAAAATCCGTTAACTAATGAATTTGAAGCCGTACCTCAATTGGCACGAAACTTCAAAGCAAAAGGTTTGGGATCAATTGTCGTAGCAGAGGAAAATTATGGGGAAGGTTCTTCTCGTGAGCATGCAGCTATGGAACCTCGTTTCTTGAATGTAAAAGCAATCATTGTAAAATCGTTTGCCCGTATTCACGAAACCAACTTGAAAAAACAAGGAATGCTTGCTCTTACCTTTGTCAATAAAGACGATTATAATAAGGTGCAAGAAGAAGATAAAATAAGCATTTTAGGATTGACCGATTTTCAACCCGGAAAGAACTTGAATGTAAAATTGAGTCATAAAGACGGTACAACTGATACGATAGAGGTGGCTCATACCTATAATCAGCTCCAAATCGAATGGTTTAAGGCAGGTAGTGCATTAAATTATATGAAAGGATAATGAAAAGGATGAGGTATATTGTACCTAAGACGTAAGCATTACGTCTCTACTCGTAACTCGTAACTAATTTAAACAATGTCACAAAAAATAACTATACAAAACGGCAAACTAAATGTGCCGAATAATCCTATAATTCCTTTTATAGAAGGAGACGGTGTAGGAATCGAAATTTGGAAAAACGCACAACAAGTAATTGATAAAGCGGTAGAAAAAGCTTATCAAGGCAGACGGAAAATAGAATGGAAAGAAGTTTTAGCCGGAGAAAAATCGTTTAACGAAAGCGGATCGTGGCTTCCCGAAGATACGATGAATGCCTTTCGGGAATATTTGGTGGGTATAAAAGGACCATTGACAACTCCTGTTGGAGGAGGAATCCGCTCGCTGAATGTTGCACTTCGTCAGGATTTAGATTTATATGTATGTCTTCGTCCCGTTCGTTGGTTTAAAGGAGTAGTATCTCCGATCAAAACCCCCGAAAAGGTAAACATGACTATTTTCCGTGAGAACACCGAAGATATTTATGCAGGAATAGAATGGATGCAAGGAACTCTCGAAGCAGCCAAATTCTTGAATTTCCTTCAAACGGAAATGGGAGTGAAGAAAGTTCGCTTTCCCGAAACTTCTTCTTTTGGAGTAAAACCCGTTTCGGTTGAAGGTACAGAACGTTTGGTTCGCGCAGCAATAGAATATGCTTTAGAGAACAAATTACCCTCGGTGACCATTGTTCACAAAGGCAACATTATGAAATTTACCGAAGGCGGTTTCAAGCTTTGGGGATATGCTCTTGCCGAAAAAGAATACGGAGATAAAGTATTCACTTGGCAACAATGGGAAAAAATCAAGAAAGAAAAAGGAGAAACAGAAGCCAATAAAGCTTTGGAGCAAGCAAAATCAGAAGGTAAACTCATCGTAAAAGATGTAATAGCAGATGCCTTTCTTCAAAATACATTATTAAAGCCTGCCGAATATTCGGTAATCGCTACATTAAATCTGAATGGAGATTATGTTTCCGATCAATTGGCAGCAATGGTTGGCGGAATTGGTATTGCTCCCGGAGCCAATATCAATTATATGACAGGTCATGCCATTTTTGAAGCTACCCATGGTACAGCCCCCGATATTGCAGGAAAAGATATTGTAAATCCATCTTCTTTATTATTGTCAGCCGTAATGATGCTCGAATATTTGGGATGGACAGAAGCAGGCGAACTTATCACCAACGGACTTGAACAGCTTTACAGTGAAGGACAGGCAACAGCCGACCTAGCCCGATTTATGGAAAATGGAACAACCCTTTCGACCGGTAAATTTTGCCAACTTTTAATAAGCAGTTTATAATCTTAATTTAATTAATTCAATAAAAGCACTTATCCGATGAATAACATTATAAAGAAAATCTCCGAAACCATACGCACAACTACACAAATAGATCCGGACTTATTTCGAACATATAATGTAAAAAGGGGACTCCGCAACGAAGACCATACCGGTGTGATTGTAGGGCTGACCAAAGTCGGAGACGTTGTAGGCTACGAGCGGGGCGAAGACGGTGCATTAAAAGCAATTCCCGGAAAACTGATGTATCGAGGAATCAGCATCGAAGAAATAGTAAAAGGAGCGCAAGACGAAAACCGTTTAGGGTTCGAAGAAACCATATTTCTGATCCTAGCAGGTTATCTGCCCGAAAAAGAAGAATTGAAAGATTTTTCTCGATTACTAAGTCAAACGATGGATCTGAATCCAAAAATAACGATGCACATCCTCGATCTCGAAGGATCGGATATTATGAATATTCTTTCGAGATGCGTATTAGAACTGTATACATTTGATGAAAATGC
>JAVBJR010000253.1:0-3289 GCA_031546965.1 Dysgonomonas sp. | reverse complement strand
ATGTAAAACATTGTAATTATGGTTAGTTCTTTTGGCATAGTAAAAGGGAGAACCGTCGCTAGCAGAGTGGCGCAGTGGAAGCGTGCTGGGCCCATAACCCAGAGGTCCGTGGATCGAAACCACGCTCTGCTAATTTTTTTTTTCCTTCTCTATTTCTGTTCTAAAGTTATGTGATGTCAGGGAAGAGTTAATAGTTGGTTTAAAAACTTTTTCCACATACTTTTGAAGGCATTTGAGTGTTTAGTAATATATGCATAACTACATTTAATTAAGGGTGAGGGAAACGCGGATCCTGCTTCAAGGATCCGCACGTAGGCGGCGCTGTAAGCAATCATTTTCACTCGCCGTTTAAAATCGTTATAAAATAAACGAAAGGATTACGACATGCGAAATAAATTGTGTTGTACAGTACAGATGCATACCTTTATTTTGACGTCTCCAGATTCCAGTTATTTTGTTGGATGGCAGCAGAAAATAATCGCGAAATAATTCGAAAATTCTTTGAATTTTCGCACTTGGTGGATTCCTGAAGCTGTTGTAATGTCAAATAACATGTTTTCCATGCATCAGAAGCTATTTTTTTTACAAATTATTAACATATATTCATGTGCAAATGTTTCTTGGCATTTGGCAATTTTAATGAAATAAAACTTGCAAGAAACTTGATCAATAATACAATAATGACCTTAGCACTGAAATTATTTTTCCTATTGTAAAGAAACGTATTTTATATTGTGTAATATTTCCTACAAAATAGTTTATATTATTGCATATGTTAAACGCTTTGGTTATTAATTTGATGGTTTTCTCCCTTAACTTGCATAGCCAAATGTATGGAAATTTTTTGAAGCTTCCCGAGTAGGGTATGTACTTCAAAATTGTGCGATATTTTAAAATTTACTCTTGGATTCTGAATAAATAAATGTTGAATTTGGGATTTTGCACAAAATTCAATTTTGCTATGGCGGAGTAATGCGTTTCTATTTAAACCCCTCCCCACCATTTTGGTGGTCACTGCCTGGTGTAAATTTCCAATAGGGTTGCTATGATCATGGCGCTTAGTGCCTAGTCATGGTCAGGATATTGTGCCCAACTTGCGGGTAGGAAATTTATTGAGTTTAAAATAACTAGATACTATATATATGATTAAAATCATGTATATCAGGCAAATAGAACTTTGAACATTTTATTTAGAATTATAGCAAGAAATTTCTGAACAGGTGA
This sequence comes from Dysgonomonas sp., assembly GCA_031546965.1. Taxonomy (GTDB): domain Bacteria; phylum Bacteroidota; class Bacteroidia; order Bacteroidales; family Dysgonomonadaceae; genus Dysgonomonas_A. The sequence goes on along the minus strand of JAVBJR010000253.1, from coordinate 2,065 downwards.
GAGAACAGTCCTATGCTCCTGTAAAGAGCAAATTTTGCACAACAAAATGAGCATAACGGGGTGCATAACAAATGCCGTTCATAGGACACTGCTTAAAAATGATCTCAGTTGTGAACCCATGCTTTTCGCTGGTTCTGACTTGGACAATTTTAACATACTTTTCTTTTTCAATTTTGGATTATTAGTTTTCTTTGTATCTTTGCCTTTCAAAATGCTGGCAATACGACGTTTAGCTGATCTTTTGGAATTCTCGTCCATTTTTAATTGGGAAATTGCTGCCTTGGTTGACAATGTCTCTGCAGGCTGACTATTGTGTGTCAGGGTACCAATGCTTGTCTCTAGCGGCTCGGTTGCTTTTACGAATTCCTTAAATTGTGGTCGTGTTTCTTCCACTGGTAAAGCTGCCTCTTTAGGAAGTCTTTGAAAAAACTGTAGCAAGCTTTTCTTGCGGCATTCCGGATCAGTGGCATGCATTTTGTTATTTGCTTTCAAAGTACTAATATTTCCAGTGCTTGCAATTGGCTTGTCTGCATTCCCATCAACCACATCACATTTTGGAACTTCATAACTTGATGAATACCGCTTGCTTAAGGAGCCATTTTGTAATCCAGGCTTAGCTGATGTACTTTTAGGATGGTACATGTATGTGCCAGTACAGTAATCTGAAGTTGGTTTCTCAGCATTCTGACTGACTATTAGGTGCGTCACAACATTATTTTTTGAAGATCCTTCATCTGGGGATTGCATGGAATGTTGTGGCTGCTTATCATATTGAAAATTCGTTTTATCAGCTAAATCCATCGACATTTCTGGTTTCATCGGGTGCTGTATACATTTTCCAATTTGCTGTCTCTTCTTTTCGATTGGTAAATCTTCATTTTCATGTGCTCTTTCAACAAAACGCATAGGTCTCACTTGGCTTGTTGGCATTTTGACATTTCTATCAGGTAGTGTAATTTGTGGCGCAGACTTGGATGAATCGAGCTTGCGTTTACGTAACTTTTCAGAAAATTGCAAATTATTCTTGTGAAATTCTTGGTTTTGCTCAACAATTCTTTCTTTTCTTTTCAAAACGTCTGAAATACGCTGTAATATTGTTCTTTTTGATCCTTTCACATGCATCCTAAGAAAGCAAGATTCAGTATATTGAAAAGCACAATGACAAAATATTATGAAACTAACTCTGAATTTGCATCCAATTTAGAATGAATTTGTTTCACATTGCGTCCAGCTTTTATGCCACCTGAAAATGAAAAATCATTTGAAATTCGTATTGCATTGAAAAGAAGGCATTCGTTTACAATGAAATCACTTTAATCTTCTGATTGACAGCATCCACATATCTTTACTGTTTCCCATTTAGGATTTAAAAAAAATTGAGAAGTTCGTCGAATTTCATGATTCGCCCCACTTCATTACCAATAATACACAGTCGATCAAATTTTTTAACTGCAAGTTTTACACCATGTCTATATGGAGAAATAATGTATAGTGATTTTTGAGAAAATGTACATTTTACAGCAGCATGATGGAAAATGTAATCTACAAGTGAAAAACTGTGTGGAAAGTGGAATCGGGTGATGACCCATTGGAATGTGACAATGAACAAATTAATGCAGCATCATGTGATGAACTGTCAGGACTGCTTTCCAATAACCTTATGAATACTTTGTGTCAGTAATTCTTGCACAATTTATAAAAATAGGAAAGATGACATTTACGTTAATTCATTATAGCTGTTTACCTCAAAACTAATAATGTATTTATCGCTTATATGAAAATAGACCATGGACAGTCTAAATGTCCATTAGTTGGGTTAACAATTATTGCAGGGTCAACAAGATGTAAAACAAAATTAGGTGAGCATGCGGGTTTACTGCAACATCTCTCATTACATCAATAGGGCTTTTGCATAACGCGTCATACAGCATAACGGAGGGGAGAAGCGTCATCCATCTTGGAGGTTAACAGCCATAGACGTATAACGCCGAAGATCGTGTTCCGTTTCATTTATGGCAAATCCTTCGCATCCGATGGCAATTTACATTTTAAAATCGTGTATTAG
>JAVBJR010000781.1:0-3072 GCA_031546965.1 Dysgonomonas sp. | reverse complement strand
TGTACCTCTTGATACTTCCTGCTCCACTCTTCCATCTTCATTTCCACTCTATCCATTCTTTCCACTAATACCTCCAGTATATTATCCAGTTTGTCCTCCATAGTCTCTGGTTCCCTCCTCCTCTTTGCCTCTCTCTCCTCTGTTCTAGTCTCACTATCTTCCATGCTTGCTGTGCCGCTGCCTTGAATTATCTTCTTTATGTAAACCTTTGTGTCCTTTGTCAATTATTAGTTAGCTAATACAGAGCTTACACAGTATTACTATTTAATACCTCCTGGTATTGCAGGGATGAGTCATCTGACAAACTTGGAAATCCCCCTACCCCTTGAAGATTCATTGCTGAAAGAATCTAAATGAAGGGGGGGGTCATTTTTTAGTGAATACGATGTCATCAACAGCCGTAGCACATGTGTTAGGATTCAAAAAATATTTGCTGTAGATAGGTGATGATGTCGCATTTGCACCAAAAGAACCCCCTGTGTAGCTGCAAGTATACCACTCAGTAATAGCGCTGATACACGTCATACAGCCACCTTGTGAGCATAAAATAACATTTCCTGCATTAAATTCTAGCATATTGTATCAAAACATAGAATCTTTCTCATCATATACGAAGCAGAGTTCAACAAATCCGGCTTCTGATCTGTCGCGTATTCTACACACTTGACACTAAGGTACTTATAATAATTATTCCACAAATTTAATCCCTCCTAAATTAAAAGCTTCATTACGAGAACGACACGCAGAGTAAAATTTAATATTATCTTCCTACGACAGTAATTACATCACATTGTTTTTATAGCGTACAGTTTTTAACCGAAATGTTCATTTGTCCATTTACTCTCAGTTAATTTCTAGCACATTCTTCATACTTTCTAATCTAAAATGTAGTATATACGGAAACGTAAAAATAACATTCAATATTGTATTGATACACATAAGGAAATAACATTTATCCACGTTAACTAAATAAAGATTTGGAAAACATTTGACAGCTGTGACCCATTTCATTGAATCTCTTCCTGCTTCTAGTTACTTACCGTAAGGTTACATGTACATGACCGTGTGTATCAAATAAACTTGTTACTTTTGCTTCTATACAGCGGCCTATCAGAACCTTGTCGGGGTGTGGTTTAGAAAAACAGGGGGCATTTGTATGAATTAACACTGTGTACCACTGTACTTACCGCTGTTCATTACCACTGTTCCTTACCACTGTTCCTTTCAGAAAGGAAAATGATTAAAGTGACACTGCTAATGCTGCTGCTGCTCAGCGCAATGACTTCCCACGCAATGCTCTTCAACAAGAGACAAATCGATTTTGGACTGTTGACATTGTTGGTTCCTCTAGTAACTGCTGCAGCTCCAGCAACTCCTGCAACTCCAGCAACTCCAGCACCTGCTGGATAAAGAAATCAGACATTGTTGGAACACAGTAATATTTGTTTGCATTAAATGTGAATTTTTTGCAATAAAATATTGTTATTAAACTGTCTTTATTTGTAAATAGGAATACTTCAGGAGTCTTACATACGCAACTTCTGAATCTGCTTACCGCGTAAATTCTAGATTTCTAGTACGTCTTACCATACCTCGCTACTGTGACTTTTCGAGATCCTCGTCCAACATAACTACCTGTTGATTGTAGCATATATTTTTATAGTACACTGTTCAGTCTATTCTTGAATAGAGCATGTGCTGGGACTGTCAACTAGAACCGACGCTTTCGATTCGCTGCCGCTCACAAAGTACCTGCCTCCATAAAGTGCCGGTTGAAAAATGCTTCAATATATAAGAAATTATGTTGACATCGAGAAATATCGTTTAATTGCATTAGTGAAACCTGCTTACACTGAGGAAATAATATTGCAAAGCTGGCAGTGTCATGTCAAAAGTCAGTGTTCTACGTGTATATATACAAAGTCAGAAAGAATGTGATACAGACGTATACTGTCTAACATTGTCAATATTGGACGAGAAAACATTTTATTTGGTAAGTATAAACAGGAAATTTCTGATTGAGATTCATGCAATTTTATTTTTTTCGCCTTTTTTATGATGCACATTTACGTGGTAGAATAACATGAAGCTGTTCATCTTATTACTGTCATTGGGTGCAATGCAATTCCAATTGACGTATTGGAAAAAGACAGAAGGGACAGTGTTCCAGATGTGCAATTCATTGTGGCTATTCCATCGTTACTGAGCATGACCGAGAAACTTGAGCGCGGCTTACCTCACCAAGTTGCCGTGAGTTAAGTTTCCACTTGTTTTAGGAAGAAGTTTTGAATTTGCCTGGTATTTTCAGTTGGGAATATGATATCAGTTCTATAAACTAATTTTTAGCTGTCCCAAATCAGTAGAAATTCATAGGAATGCGAGAAGCAAATGAATAAAGAGTTGCGTACATTGTGTTCAATTGCAAATAACAGCCTAGTTTTCAAGTGTTGGCTGGCATTTATACTAGCAATCAGTTTGCCAAAGAAGCAGTTTTAAACTGATTCTACCATCACCTTTCATGAAAGACTTTGTAATTTTGGGTATTAAGCTATTTTGAAAGTAGTTATACCGTAACATACGTTTCTGAAAACAAAACTGGCTTTAAATAAAATGGGCGCGCCCCTCCGTCCACTGCTTCCTATTTTGAAGCAGTGAGAAATTTTAAACACAGACTTATTGAATGAAGTGCAGTACACTGAGAACATTTAATAATTGTGCTTCATTGATATGTTTTTATGGAAAATTCTTAGTATGAATGTATTTGTTTATTTCTTCCCCGTCCTGGGGTTAGAAAGAGGTTTACAATTCAATAACATCTTTGTAAAAACCGTTCTATACATTGTTAGTGCAATCGATCTCTTTAAATTAACTCTAGCTCTTCTTCTATACAACAGCACAAATATTCTAAACATCCCCATATACCATGAATATGCGCATTCTCCACTATTATATTGTTATGATACAATTCATATCACTATACATCTTTTCCATATTGACTATTTATGATCAAACCTCGGATTAATTTTACATTATTTCTAACTGACTTGTCTGCCTGACACTACTTCTTTAATA
>JAVBJR010000407.1:0-2849 GCA_031546965.1 Dysgonomonas sp. | reverse complement strand
GACCTCATCCAGCTGACGGCTTCGGAGGGGTTTTCTTACTGTCTGACGATGGTCGACCGCTTCACCCGCTGGCCCGAAGCTGTACCCGTGTTTGACATGACAGCAGAGACAGTTGCCAGGGTGTTCTTCACCACGTGGGTGGCACGTTTTGGTTGCCTGGAGAAAATAACTACCGACCAGGGCCGGCAGTTTGAATCGGCGCTTTTCAAACAACTGGGTGCGCTACTTGGCACCAACAAGTTGCGAACTATGGCGTTCCAACCCAGCAGCAACGGCTTGGTGGAATGTTCACATCACCCAATGAAGGCGGCACTGATCGCCCACGACAACGCCAGGTGGACTGAATCCCTACCAGTGGTTCTCCTCGGCCTCCGCTTGGCTGTCAAGGGAGATGTCCAGGTGTCGGCAGCCAAGCTGGTTTACAGAACAACGCTTCACCTTCCAGGCGTGTTCCGAGCCAGCACAGCATACAATGCGGACCCCGTGACCTTCGTCAGGCGTCTGATGGCCACGGTGCGACAGCTGCGACCTGTGCCAACGTCGTCGCACACGGTCCCTGGCAGGGTGTTCGTGCATCCCGAGCTGTCCCAGTGCACACATGTGTTCGTTCGCAACGATATGGTGCGTCCTCCCTTATCTCCTTACGATAGCCCGTGTGAAGTATTGTCTCGCAGAGAGAAGTATTTAACGGTTGACTGGAATGGGAAGCGCGTCAACATCTCTGTGGATCAGCTGATCCTGGCACATCAGCTGGCCCCGGACATCGATGACCAGCCGGCCACGGCTACTCTGGGTACTCCGTCACCAGTGCCCATGGTGGCCACAGGCCCATCGCCCTCACCCTAGCTGGGTCCTCCACCGGCAATGCCCGTCGCGACCACTATTCCATCGTCTTCGCCTGTGATACCGGTCCGGTTCCCCCCAGCATCGCAAGATGTGTCGGACAACATGCGTCCCACCACTGTTACCCGCTCGGGCATCATGTATCTTTCCGCATGTGTGACGATTACCGCTGTTATTGAAGCATGTTCGTCTTGCTCGCCGCTCCGTTCGGCCGTCACACCATTTCGCTCGCCATCACTGTGTCAGTGGAAAGCTTTCCTCCATCATTCACACTCAGAAAGGGGTACTGCGGCGGATAACAGGTTGCCATGTCTCAGTTTTCTTATTCACTTAAATATTAGACCAGTGGAAACTTCCATTGGATATTTCGGGGCACTTACCAAGGTCCCTCAGACCCAAACAAGGTTTGGGCCACGTTTATGGCCCTGTTTACCAATCCTCCGATTGGTCCACTAATGATGTCCTTGGGTCCTTGGAACCTCCTGTGTTTTTATATTTTTCGACAGTGTTCTCTCGTTCCTCGATGTATTGACTTCATGTAGTGCGCTCCTAAATTGGATTAAAAAGTTAGTTCTCTGTTCATCAAGTGGTTGCGAGTCAATGCAGTGTGCCGTGGGTACATATGCATACTAACACAACCGAACTCCCACAAAACCATTACACTGGCAGCACCATTTTCCGATCTTTAAAACACGTTATTTTTCGGAGGGCCACAAAAAAGTATCACATGTAGATACACTTTTTAAAAACGGTTTAATATGCATGTTAAACGTTTTGTTAATTAACCTTTTGCGTTACTGTGCGTTTCACGAAAGATTGCGGTCCAGATGGCCCCTCCCCGACTTGTCTACTGCTTTTTGGGGGGTTGGATATTTGAAGATTGCTGCTTCATTCCGAATCATGACATCACTGGGTAAAGGCAAGAGTATAAACTCTTGGTAAAGGTTAACACGCAACAGCAAGCCTCAAATATACCCAAACGCCCCAAAAACCTGTAGTCAGGTCGGGGGAGGGCCCTCTCGACCACAATCTTTCGTGAAACGCACAATATGTCAGCATTTAATTTTTAAATTAAAAATGGCTAATGCTTCCCAGATAGCTTACGTACATGCACTGTATTTGAAATACAATACAATACCATATGTCAGGCAACAACAGGCTCTTGGTCCAACTAGGTTGCCCCTGTCAATTACCTACACCCTCCTTATAATGTTGGAAAAGTCGTCCTACTTAGTTTTAAAACTTTCCACGGTAAGCGCCTCCACCACCTCACTTCGCAACCCATTCCACTCATCCACAACCCTCTGAGAGGAGAAGTGTTGCTGCATCAATAGTCGGGGTCTCTGCAATCTAAAACGGTGTCCCCTTGTCTTACTATCTTCAACAACAAACTGGAAAAAGTACTTGGCCCAAGGGTAATTAATATTTTTAATAAACTGAAAAACTTGAATCAAATCCCCCCGAATTTTACTTAAAGGGACAGTTAACCCAAAAACTTTTATATAGGAAGTGCTAAGAAATTTGCAATAGTTAACAAGAAATTAAATAAAAACCGTTCTAAAAGGGGCGTGGTTTCGCAGTTGGTCCTGGCGAGGATGCCAATCGCGTTTGAGTGCAATCGATTGCACGGTCGCAAATTCGCACATTCGATTGCACTCAGCAGGAAAATTAATAATGTGATTACTCCTCCATTTTACATCCGATTTCGAATCTGTTTTCAGCAACGTGTTTGCAATACCAATGGCAACATTTTCCTAATTTACACTACCCATCCCGCTTGAAAGCTGTCTGATGTAGAATCCATCTGACCTTGAAGATATACTTCAAGGTCATCACTGATGTCGCCAACAGATGTCCCCCTGGCATGTTAAGCTACCCCCAGACTGTGCGAATAAAATCGGCAGCAGCGAGCACGAACGGAAGTAAAACGCTCGTGCTCGCTAAATTTGTGCACCGGCGGGAGCGAGCAACACGGAAGTGAACGCGTTGCCTCATGTTGGCGTTCG
>JAVBJR010000648.1:0-2587 GCA_031546965.1 Dysgonomonas sp. | reverse complement strand
GGTGCAGGGGCAGGGGAAAATTTAATCTGCTGATTGCCTGCAAAGGGGATTACTTGTAAATGTCAAAAACCACACTGGAACTGGCGGGAATGACTTACTTCCAGCTTGCACAATTAAATTCGGTCTTTGCTGCTGCTGCTGCTGCTGCACACCTGCAGGCATATGCGGAAGCAATTCGGCAAGAAAATTGTCAATGGCAATAGGGCTGGTCTGCCTTTCAATCTCTGCGCTGCAGATTGGGCACTTTGGGCACCCGATAGATGACAAGTTTATGCAATTGTTGCAAAACGTGTGCCGACAATTTAAAGTGGTGGCCTGCACCTAAATCAAACGTGAACATTAGTTGTAATTCACAAATAATCACACTTTATTAAACACACAACAGGGTCTCTAAGTGTTGCCACTGCTTTTAGATGTTCCAATACCCCATTTTTTCCCGCTGACAATATAAAATTTTTCTTTAAATCTAACCGTTTCAGAAAAACACATACTACAGATTCTCAAATACAAAATACAGTTGTACTAAAAAAACCTGGCAAACTGATGTAAATAATACAGTGGAACTCGGATGTAAGAGACCGGACCTGGCTATTGTAAAGGTTTCTTACATCTGGGTTTCTCCTAGATGCACGTTTTGTTGCGTTCACTATGTAATTGCTTTTCCCGGTTTTTCAGACCAGTTGCAACCATGTAGACAGTAAGACAAATAATGTTTTTTAGCTCATCAAATACATACATTCTTAAGTATTTCCCAGCAGATATAGCAAGTAAAATGATGCCGTACCATTTCCATAAATTTGTGCTGTGCAGTCCTTGTTTCATTTATTTCTTCATCCTTGGCAGAAAAAGCTAACTGCACTGCCAATCTTCACTGGATACACTTCATAAATTGAAGAAACCAGGTGAGCACCAGATGGTTGCTTCCCCAGAGGCTTACTTCTGCAGACTCTGGATAAGTGTCCCGACTTCTTGCAGGAGTTACAGGTTACATTTCGGAATTTACCCTCACTTCGCTGATGACTTCCACTACAACTGCAACAGGACGGACCCTGCGATGAGGCATCAGAAGAAGGGACTTTAGCAGGGCACTGAAAGCCATGGCTACCCCTGCTCTGTTTGTGAGATGAAACTGCTGCAATGGATGGGCTATCTGGTGGACAAGAAGAAATTACTGTGACGGACGCGGTCCCCCATATTTTAGAGGATTCCTTTTAGGCTGCTTCTGCCGCTGAAGCCTTTTCCAGAGCCTGCTGTAAGGTCAAGGTACACTCTGCCATCAGTCAATGTTGCAAATCCTCATCTCGGATTCCACAGACCATCTAGTCCCTCAAAGTGTCCTCCAGTGCCACTCAAAAATTGCAATGATGTGCCAGCCTCCTCAACTCTGCAACATATGCAGAGACAGTCTCACTCTGCAGCTGTGATCACCGGTGGAATTGGAAGCGCAAGATCTCTGAAGGTCTTAGACTGAAATGAACCTTCAGCAATACCAGAATTTCATCCAGGGTCTTCTCTTCTTGACTTTGCGCCACAACCAAAGAAACCAACGCGAAGACTTGGGCTGCACACATATTGAGGAATGCTGCCTACTTTTTCTCAGCAGTTGTGAGAGAGTTTGCTTGCAAGAAATGGCAAACTCGAAGTAACATAATTGCCCCAGGAGTCAGGTTGGCTGACATCAAAAGGTTCTAACTGGCCGATGGTAGACATCAGGAAGCCACAGAGAAAGGATGACACCAGATCTTTATGGAAAGACGTAGAATCCCATTCTCGTTGCCAGTGTGTTGTGGTTGCATGAACAACACTATTTAATGAATCCTTGGCTAGTACAGTAAAACCTGTCAGAACCGGACCCTGCCAGAACCGGAAACATGTCTTAAACGGAAAATTCGAAATTTTTGGTTCGTTGGAGACAGTTTTCATAATAAAATACCTGTCTTAACCGGAACCTGTGAGACACGGACGGAAAACGGAATTTATTCCCCTTCATACTTAATGACATGTACTTTTACACTGTGAGAACCAGAATGAAAAACTTCCTGACTCTTAAATATTTTTGGATTGGCTGAAACAGGTTTTAATTTCCTGTACAACTAACTGACTAGGAATGTGAAAGGGCAATTTACCTATTGTTCCCAATCGAGTAGGGGTGTAGGGTACAGAAAAATAACTATAAATGACTTGTTTGAAAAGATTTTAGATTTGGAAATCGAGTAAAAAACAAACCAAGCAAATGACATTGAACAGTTTTTTAAGTAGACTTTTAAATTGGTATTTTGTAATGTGGTATGTATGTAAAGTGCGAAATAAATATTTTTGCAGCTATTTTTTCATTCTGTAAATCGCAAATTCTGGTAATACCTAATCTCGCCGTTTAAGAATTTTTATGAACCAAAAAGAAAATCAGTCTCAAACGGAAAACCTATCTCAACCGGAAATATTGCCTGGTCCCATGGGTTTCCGGTTCTGACAGGTTTCACTGTAACTTGTAACTTGAAAGAATGACCACTTTTGGGGGCAAAAATCCAAAATTCCCTGATATTTCCCTGAAATCCCTGATCACTGGGTACCCTGAGTGTGGATAAAA
>JAVBJR010000172.1:0-2529 GCA_031546965.1 Dysgonomonas sp. | reverse complement strand
AGGCTGCGTATGGAGAAAGCGTCTCCATTAATGTTGAAGACTTGAAATTTGCAGATAGGAGACTGAAGTAACCATGCTTGCTGGCCCTCAGGTATTTTTACCTAATATTATCTTCTTAAATTATACGGTAACCTCTCGGTTCGCGTCCAAGTACTCTCGGGTATATATATCCATCCGGTCAAACCGTGTTGTAGATTAGAGTATATATGTTCTTGTTTCTTTGGCATCGACTGGTTCCGTCGTTTATAAACAGTTGGTGCCCATTCTGTTTTTACGTATATGGTGGAATTCAAAAAATTTTGTCACGGAGGATTTTGGCGGTTTAGTTGCGCGTCAAATGAGCCCGACTGTAGATGAAGACGGTGCCTGATGTTGGGAATCGGCTTGCCGATAAATCAGTAAATATATTCACTGATTTGACTGGCTTATACAGTCAAAAGTTGATTTCATTTTTGGCAAATTTTTTTATAAACAACTCTGGAAAATGTACAGTGTTGGGAAGGAAGTTGCGAAAGTTGATGGTAACGTAGGAATTTGTCTATTTCTAGGATGAGGAACGACAAAAGAGAGAAGATTTGGAAAGGATCTTGGAGGAGAACAATCGCAAAATCGAAGAAGCCCACAAGAAATTGGTAATTACTTTTCCTTGAATTCAATGTATGTATTACATACTTATACAGGCTGTCAAGTACGTATTCCTATATTTTCCTATTTTTTTCAAGGATTCCTATCTTTTCCTTTATTTTGACGAAATTCCTATATTTTCCTATTTTTGCATGACCAGTATCAGCTACATTTTGCATTGATAAATTCATTTACAAATACCGTACAGTGAAATCCGTTTATAAAAATCTCTAAGGGGCCACATATATTGGTTCGTGTAACCGAAGTTTCTAATCTTACATCCGTACTTCTGATAGAAGAAACTTTTTGAAAAAGCTAACTGTAGCATTAGCGCTGGTAAAACATTGCACCATAAAATGACGAATAAACATATCCAATTGCTATTTTATTTCTTAATGTAATCATTGACATAAGTCTGGTGAAAAGTCCCTAAAATTCCAAGTTTGTTAAAATCCACATGCTTTAAATTTTCACAAATCTGTACACACCTTGGATGACAGTAATGCCAATTGCTTGTAGCAATTTTGGAAAGTGTGCTCTTACAACAGTTGTATTTTGCACAAATTTCATGACGTGTTAGTCATTTTTAATTTGTCACAAACGGAAAAAGAAGTCCCCTTTCTTGAAGCCATCTTCATCAACTCATTGACCATGCACAAATGACTGCACACATGCACGGCAGTGCATTTGGCAACAACTGTCCTAACATTGGAATGCTGTTTATTTCTCAGTGGTCCCTAACTTCCTGTATGTAGCAGAATTATTTCAGTTGACTTTAAGATTGTTCACTATAAAAGGAGCAGGGACCCAATTTTGTTTCAAAATAACAGTATTATATCCGGAGTTTCTTACATCCAGAGTGATTATAAACGGAGTTTTTAACATTAAAAACCCTATTGCCCTTCTGGGACCGAGGAAATTATTCATAATATAAGGATGGTTCTATTAACCGGAGTTCTTATAAACGGATTTAACTGTAGCTACAAAGACGTGAATTATATTTATGTGTACGAATCGATCCCCCATTAGACAGCTGATGAACTAGGCTTAGATATAAAAACAAACGACCAAAATTGGGTGTTAATATTCCTATTTTTTCCTATATTTCGGTAGGATTGTCCTACAATTTCCTATATTTTTTATTCCAGTTTCCTATATTTCCTATATATCTTGTGCGTTTTTGACTTGACAGCCTGTTTATATAATGTTTGTTTCGCACGGATTTTTCATGAATTATGAGCTCAAGGTCAAACTTTTAAATAGAATCCCAATTATAAAGTTGTAATTTAATGCTTTAAAGTTCAAGGTTGATGTTATAATTATTTTGCATCATTGTTACATATGAAACATAATACATATCAACCGAGAACTGAGTGTCTAATGAACTGGAGTTTTTTTTATTGCCCTTGAAATCCTGGAAATATACTGGACTTTTTGTCTTAATCCTAGAAAATGTATAATTTTTTGACACTTTACATAATTTCATTTATTCATTTCTGTGAATTCCTCTTCTAATTTGCTTGGAACAAAATATCAATTAAGCATGAGCCTTTTGAAATTGGATGGTTCATTAAACTTATTCATCAGTTTTTAAGGGATTAATGTGGTTTGTTATGTAACTACCTTTCATTTTATGTATTTTGTGTCCTGGATTTGAATACCATTATATACCCCGAGTTGTCATTGGGATAACAGATTGATGTGAAGTTAATGGTTTTGTTGCTTGTGCAGGCTGAAGAAAGGCTGGCCATGGTTGAAGAGCAACGCAAGATTGACGAGGAAAGACAACGCTTACAAAGAGAGCAGGAAAAACGTACGAGAGAGGAACAGATGCGTATTTTGAACAAGGGAAGAGTAAGACCCAAGTTGTCTTTCTCACTCAAGCCCACGGTTTGAATGCATCAC
>JAVBJR010000868.1:0-2814 GCA_031546965.1 Dysgonomonas sp. | reverse complement strand
ATTAAAGGAGAACTGACACGGTTTTGTAAGGTACCCTGATAATTGGCTAGTAAGTAGTTATTGTGTCCCTTATAACACTGGCTAAAGCAGAAATCGATTAAAAATTGAAACAAAAAAGTTATTAGCGTTTTACCGAATGCGCAGCCAAAGCGTTTCAATATAAACGGCACTGAAAACGGCACTGGGGATCGAGCGGCTTGTGAGCGGCTACGAGTATAGGGCGCTCATTGTTCGCCTCGCGTACGAATCACGGCGACGACGGGAGAGCCGAGTTTTCAGGATTGGCTGAGCTATGATTGGGCGGGGCTTCAATGCATTCGTTTGCATTTCAAAATGCAGTTTGTACGATGACGTCATTCACTATGATGTCATTGGTTGAAGACGTTTCATTCGTTTTGAAGCAACCGGCACTTCATACTGCGCCATTGTGACAGCACAAGGTAAATCGGTAAAACGCTAATAACTTTTTTTCTTCAATTTTTAATCGATTTCTGCTTTAGCCAGTGTTATAAGGGACACAATAACTACTTACTAGCCGACTATCAGGGCACCTTACAAAACCGTGTCAGTTCTCCTTTAAACAATGGATCGGTGTAACTGGGTGCGACTCCAGCAATAATTAGCACATTAAGAATACAGTAACTGCTCCCCCCTTGTTCCACTTTAAAAAAGAAATGAAGCTAATAATCAGCATTTGACTCGTTAACATTCCTAACGAATTTGTAAACCTGATTCACATCTCACCAACTTAGTTCTCTTTAAAATAAAAAAGAGCATTCGTTCGTCAAACAAACGTTCGCATGGTATGTCTAGTCATGCATACATCCTAACTTAATTATATCACTTAGTTGTCCTTTAAATTGCTTTACAGCAATTAACAAATGTCCTTATAAATACGTTGTGCAGTTTTTTATGCGCAGTCTCACAAGAAGAAAAACAAAATTTCCGTGCATTACACCATATTGCTGATTGGTCATGCAATAGTCAAAAATAGAGATTTCATTGTATCCAATTCGTGAGCCCATGTACTCTTCAATATCTGACCAAGGAGTTGTAATACTAACAGGAGCTCCAATCACAAAAAGCCGAGCGTCGTTATTCGACTCGAATTATCGGTGAATGCGCCTTTCGAGAATTTCCATGGCTCCGCCCTTCCCGCCGCCATGTGCTTGTTGTTTTCAACGTTCTGCATGGACCAACTGGTATCGTATTCCTTCGCATTCACCCCATTTCTCCACAATCCGCTAGCTACATTTTTAAATTCATCCCATGTACCATTAAAGCAGTACACTACTTAGGATCGTTTTCAAAGCCAAATGGAGCAAAACCCGAATTGTCATCCACAAATTGTCAAATATAATAATAAATAACGTGTAAAATGTAATATATACTGTATATTCAGCAAGTATACATAAATTGAACAAATTTTACTAGAACATGTCAAAATGCATGGCAAAAATTGAGTGGATTGAGAAATAGGATAAAAACGTTAATTGCTGCATACCATCAGTAGGTCGAGAACAAGAACCTGGCGGCGGAAAGGGCGGAGCCATGAGAGGAGTTAAACCAAGGAGTTATAGTAGAAGGAGGCGAAAGCCAATGCTAAATGTCGAACTCCCACCCCGATACGTGTTCCATAAGTGGGCGTTGTCATAGGCGTGATTGACAGCGAATTGGAACTATTTTGGAACTCGCCGCAGACACCATTTTAAAGCTCGTCGTCGCAATCGATTTATTCTGCAAAAATGCAGCCAAGAAAGAAATCGACCTGTTCAAAAATATGCGCTTTTGCTAATTGCAAAAGCGATGGACGGACTTTGCCAAAGGTATGTATATATTCTGTTTAAATTGTTTAATTTATATTGCATCGTCAATTAGCGATTTGTAGACTTTCAATGGAACGTTCAATGTTTCATTTCTCCTAGCATATAATGTAAAATACACTAGTGTTTGTAGGAAAAGTTCTTGCAGAATACAAAAATATTTAAGTGTAGTGTATACACACAACAACTGAATCCATGCTACAAAAACCCATTTCAACGTTTAATGTAATTTTGTAATAACAATTGAAATAACAAGGTTTCAAATGTTAGCGCGCCAAGCTTTAAAATGGCGGAGTACATTTTATTCGGTAGGCGTGGCTACAGGCGAAAAGTCGCGAATGTGACGGCACCAGAACGGGGGCCAATCTCGCTTTCGCCTCCTTCTACTATAACTCCTTGATAACATGTACTTTACACTGTGAGAACCGGAATGGAAAAATTCCTGACTCTTAAATATTTTTGTATTTCCTGAAACAGGTCTTAATTTCCTGTCCAACTAACTGACTAGGATGTGAAAGGGCAATTCGGCCATTGTTCCCAGTCGATACAAAATAATAACTGTAAATGACTTGTTTGAAAAGATTGTACATTTGGAAATTGCAGGTAACGTAAAGAAAAAACAAACCAAGCAAATGACATTGAACAGTTTTTTTTAAGTAGACTTTTAAATGGGTATTTTGTAATGCTGCATGTTGTACTGTATGTAAAGTGCAAAATAAATAATTTTTCCAGCTCCGTTTTCATTCTGTAAATCACCAATCTAGAATCCAATTAGGAATTTTTATGAAAAAAATAAATAAATGAAAACGGTCTCAAAAAAAAAAACCTGTTTCAAACGGAAATATTGTCCGGTCCCATGGGTTTCCGGTTCTGACAGGTTTCACTGTAACTTGTAACTTGAAAGAATGACCACTTTTGGGGGCAAAAATCCAAAATTCCCTGATATTTCCCTGAAATCCCTGATCACTGGGTACCCTGAGTGTGGATAAAA
>JAVBJR010000176.1:0-3769 GCA_031546965.1 Dysgonomonas sp. | reverse complement strand
TATTCAATATCTGTTATTATAGATCTATTATTATCATTATTGGATGGGTACTTATGCATATTAACATAATGTGATAGCACTTGAACATTGATATTTTGAGAGTATTGCACATTCAGCTAGTAAAATGTTCTTTTAAAATCAGCTAAATTATACGAAGTAATAAGCAATATTGTTTAAATGTTGCAAATTAATAGACAGGATTAGTTCAGAAGAACGCTGGCGGCCATTTGTGCCAAATCGACGTCAAAATCGCTTTTTGAATATACAGTCAAACCTCCTTTTAACGAACTTCCTTTTAAAGAAAAGATCGCTGTTACGAAGTTTTCTAAGAATTTGGTTGGCCACCATGTTAAATTGGTACTATATAACGAATTCTTTATAACAAATTTTCCTTTGTAAATAAGTAATTGTAGTACACCAACTTTCAGGGTCACGTGACAACAGGCTGCAGGTGGTCCAGTGTCCATTTGAAATTTATTGGAAAAGGGGACGGACTGCGCTAAATCTATATAGTCAATTTTATAATGTAGCAATTAATAAATGCAATTATAGAGAATTTTGTGGTAGGTACAACATTCTCATATGTACCACCATGGTGCAACATAGCAGCAGTATACAGCACCAAGTGCATATTACATAAAAATGGTTACTATAACGAATTTTCGTTAACAAGACTTGTTCCGTATAACAAAACCACGATATAGAGAAGAAATTGTGTGGTCCCCTCATATTCGTTATAAGGAGGTTTGACTGTATGTATAAAAGAATTTGTACTGAAAAGAGCAACTGATTTAGTTAATAAAAGTTAATTTCAGAAAGTTTGATGCCTTTATAAACCCCTTTTCCAGCGCAACCCTATTGGAAATTTCCACCATGGTGGTTAAATAAATGACCATGTCCTCCAGGCGTGTTATGAAACATGACCGCCATGGTGGTCGCCACCACACCAACACCGCCATGGTGGTCGCCACCACACCACCACCACCATAAACTCTACCTTGCCCCTAGAATGTATTCAATGAATCCTGCAAATGAATCATGCTTATGAACACTTTATTGAATATCAAAAATATCATTACTACCACAATACAGTTTGCGCGGCAAAATAACAACTAGTAATGTCAAGAGTGGTAATGTTTACAATAGACTTAACATATTGTTTGCATGAAAATTACAATGTTTATCAAAATTGAAATACTGTTCATTAAAAAACAATTTTGCATTATTAAAATTAAAATAATGTTTACATGACAATAAGATAATATGTGCATCGAAATTCCAATGTTTGCGGCAAATTACAATATAACTATTAATGTTTCCATACAAATTTCAATCATGTTCTATTAAAATTTAAATATCTTTTGCGTTAACATTAATAGAATTTTTGAAATTAAACATAATAAGTTTTTAGATTAAAATTACAATAATTATGTTTGCATTAAAATGAAATAATAATGTTTATATAGTACTGTCAGATGGAATATTGTCATGGTTTGTGTTAGGTAATGTACCCTTTTTGGAGCTTTGTGTTTTCCGGGGCCCTTTGATCATGTCTGCAATTTTATCTTTCAGAGCCCTGTTTACTACTGACAATGCCGCCTTCATTTCTTCTTCAGTGGCCTTTTTCAGCTCCATATGTTTCGGTGCCCATGTTTGCAAATTTTTCTACAGACTGCCATTACTCATCCAAATGTCGGGTTTGCAGTGGTAGAAGGGTCAACTCTTCCAGTATATTAGCTGCAATTTAATTCGTTAATTTACATGGAAAACTTTGGTTACAACACTATTTTGTAAAATCTTAAAATTTTTCATGCATGGAGATGTACATCCCGCCCGCTTGGTGGCGCTGCCATGCAACGGCCCTCAACCTTAAAATACTAAGGTGGATGTTCCCAATACATCCACCATGGTGGTGGTTGTAGTGGTGGGGGTTGCCCACCACAGCCACCATGGTGGTGAGGGTACCCAACAGGTGGGAGTGGTGGTAAAATAGGTCCACCATGGTGGAAATTTCCAATAGGGTACCCTAACAGAAAAAATACTGCAGTTTACTTTTCATTCATAAAAATACACAAAACAGCAGTTTTATGATACAAACTGCAGTATTTTGCTGTAAGGGTAAAATCAGCTAAATTACGAAGTAATATAAGCAAGATTGTTGCAAAATAACAGACAGGGTTAATCCAGAAGAACGCCGGCAGCCATTTTGTGGTGTAAAAATTTTGAATTTCGGCATCCATTTTTGTGCAAATAGCTTTTTGCATAGGATATGCATGAAAGAATTTGTACTGAAGGTAGCAACTGATTTAGTTAATAAAAGTTAATTTCAGAAAGTTGGATGCCTTTATAAACCCCTTTTCCAGCACAATAGACCTTTTGTGCAGCCATATTCAAAATGGCTGCGGTTTCAAAATACCCAAAACATTTCTTCTCTGAAGAATCCCTATCTTGAATCATGTAGTATATCAAATCTATAAACTGTTTCCACTAAACTTTTATGTATATGACATACTATGAATACATAATATATTGCTTTAATTATTCCAATTTCAGGAAAATAAAAACTTCCAAATTAATATACTGTAGGCCTATATATATATATATATTTATATATAGGTAAAAATGACAAATTTAATGAGATTTTTTTTTAGATTTGACATTTTAATAAGGGCACAATTCACGTTTCTGGGTGGGCCGGCATTTGACCGCTCAAACTGATATTTAACATTTTAGCAATTAGAATCAAGCATTGTTTTGATTCAGAAAGAAAGGTCAACTCCTTGGCATACCCAAGGGCATACCAGGATCCACCCATCTCCCACATTGCCATCTCCCCTCGAAGTCACACACAACCGAATGGATCAGTCCAGGAAATTGACAACCGAAAATGGCGGGCGAAGGAGGCTTGAAAACCGAACTCGCAAACGAATCCATCGAATCTCTCACTCGTGAAGCTGAATCTCTCAAGTACAAATTAGAAGAAGAAAGGCAGAAGCTAAACGACGTGACGTGTGAGTTGAATTTCTAGTAAATTTTCGCCAGACGATGCCTTTTAAAAATATAACGGAAATGCCATTTTGGCCGTGCATTGATTTAAATTTTTGCATGACAGCAAATTTCGTATTAGCAAACTCTAGCAATAAATTCACAGGATATCCGTTTCTAGATGTTATGCCGTTTTATGTAGGTTTATTGTTACTCAGTAATGCCTTTGTTTTGATGTACGTGGGTGAAATTATCAAAAAATATGTGAGTCGGTGTTGCATTTGTCAATAATTATTAATACATATTTTTGTATTTATTTTATATAGTAACTGCAGTTGCCCAGAGATTGGAAAATATAGTTGGCTTAACAATAAAGCCAAGACGTGTTTTAAAAGGACACCAGGGTAAAGTTTTGTGCAGTGATTGGTCACTTGACAGAAGACATATTGTCAGTTCTTCACAGGTATTTATATAAAATATATATTGTTAGTATACTCAGTATACTTTTTAAATTATATTCGCAGTTTCTAATTTTGTCTTTCTGTGTGTATTTCAATTGCAGGATGGAAAAATGATAGTTTGGGATGCTTTCACCACAAACAAGGTGTCATTGAGTTCTGTTAAAAATTATTATTCAGTGATATTATTATATAAAATAACCAGACAAAATTATATACAAAAAATCATAGATTAACATGTTTGAAATTTGGACATTTGGAAATTTGTCTAAATGCATTTGCAATATTTCAATTCAGGAGCATGCGGTTACGATGGCCACCACGTG
>JAVBJR010000998.1:0-4042 GCA_031546965.1 Dysgonomonas sp. | reverse complement strand
CCCCCCTTGATCGGTCAGTCCCATAATTTTTGACTGGACGATCAACTTCGCTGCCTCTATTGGCTTTGTCAAACAATCAGCCGCATTATTGCCGGTTGGAACATAGGTAACCTGGACATAACCTTTCTCTACTGCTTCTTGGATGAAGAATTTTCGTAAATCCAAATGCTTAGTGCGTTCGGAACTCGATTGCTTCTCCGCAAATCGGATTGCGCTCTGGTTGTCGCTACGAATTTCTATGGCGTTATTACACCATTGAGTCTGCATTAACTCCGTCAAAAGGTTACGTGTCCACATGGCCTCTCTTGTGGCCTCACCTAAGGCGACCAGCTCAGCCTCCATTGTGCTGAGTGCGACGTTTGATTGTTTTCTAGTTGACCAAGTAGTCGCTGCTCCAGCGAATATTGTTGTATATCCCGAAAAAGATCGACGGTCGTTGACGTCTGCTCCCCAATCAGCGTCTGAATAGATGATGGGCTCTTGTCTCGTTTTTCGATAAGTCAGGCGTCTGTTGAGGGTACCTTGTAGGTAGCGAAGTATGTGATTTGCTGCTTTTCGATGTCTCTCTGCAGGGTTCTTATTGAATTGGCTTAGGCTTGTAACATGATATGTAATATCAGGTCTTGTTCCCGATGCTAAGTAGAGTAAGCTTCCTATCAGACGACGATACTCATTAGCATTCTCTGGAGTCAGCTCTTCTCCAGGTTGGGTTTGCGAGTAATGTTCTCCGGGAACGCCTGGAGTCTTCAAACTTTTGCAGTTAGCCATACCAAATTCGTTCAATAGTTCCTTTGTGTATTGCTGTTGGTCGATGCTTATGCTTCCATCTGTGCTTCGTGTAATGTTGATTGATTGTACTAGCTTAGCTAGCCCTAAGTCTCGAATGTCAAACAATTTTTCAAGTTTAGCTTTTGCCCACTTCACTTTGCTGTTGGTACCGTAGTATTCAAGATCATCGACATAGGTTGTGATCACTAGGTTTCCTTTGGGACAATAAAAAACACAAGGATCAGCCTTTGATTGCAGCAGTCCTATGCTGAGAATTGCCTTTCTTAGGGTTTCGTGCCATACTAGGCCGGACTGATGTAGTCCATAGAGTCCTTTGTTGAGTTTGCAGACGTAGCGAGATTTTTCACTCTTTGCCAACTCTTGTCGTTGTTGAGCAGTAGCTAGTATGGTTCCAAATTCGCGATAACCCTCTGGTAATTCAATGTAGATATTCTCCTTCAAGGTTCCTGCCAGGTATGCAGCACAAACATCTTGATGGTGAATTTCCCAATTTTTCTCTACGGCTAGTGCTGTCAAAATACGTGTTGTTCTCGCTTTGACGACGGGACTGTACGTTTGCAGATAATCCAATCCTGGACGTTGTAGGTTTCCTAGTGCTACTAGGCGAGATTTATAGCGCACTACTTTTCCTTCAGAATTTCTCTTCATTCTGAACACCCACTTGGTTTTAATGGTCTTGATGTGTGTTTCTTGTTTTACCAACGTCCAAACGCTGTTCTTCTCTAGGTTTGCGTATTCTTCCTGAACACTTTTCTTCCACTCCTTTGCTGATGGACTTCGCAGAGCTTCTGCTATATTTTTCGGAGTCGATGTTTCATTTTGCTCCTGAGAATTTTCTTCGGCAGCCATATCATAGTCGATGGTCCATGTTGGTCTTCGAATCATCCGACCAGCTCTTGTGATCGGTTGAGGGGTTAATTGAGGTGTATTCTCTCCTCCGGTATCTTCTTCGGTGTTGTTTGAATCATTTTCGTGGTCCGTATCCGAAGCAATCGAATCTTCGAAGACACTTGTGTAATCTGTGTCAGAAGCTGTATCTTCCTCAGAATCCGTATCGATGTGGAATGTTTCTGGTCGAGGGAGATTTAGCGGATGTATGTAGGTCGTATCCTGTATACCTGGAAACAGTTCTTCGTTGAAAATTACGTTTCTCGAAGTTATGCGAGTGTTCTTTCTCACATCGTAGACAATATAGGCTTTGCTCTCTGGTGAATAGCCTAGCATGATGCATGGAATTCCTTTCGGTTCTAACTTCGCAGTTTTCTCTGTGGTCTTGTACCATGCTTGACAGCCGAATGCTCTAAGATGGTTGTAATCAGGTTTTGAGTTGTTCCACAGCTCGTATGGGGTTTTTCCATTTATAGACTTGCTGGGAACTCTGTTCCTCGTGTAAGTCGCGTACTGTATTGCGTCTGTCCAAAATTCAGTTGACAGTCTACTCTGTTCAAGTAAGCATCTGGTTGCCTCGATGAGCGTTCTATTTCTCCTCTCAGGTACTCCATTTTGCTGAGGGGTATATGCTATGGTGAGTTGGTGGATTATCCCGTTGTCTTTCAAGTAATCCTTGAATGCGTTTGACAAATATTCGCCTCCTCTGTCGGTGCGCAATATTTTGATTGAAGTATTCTTTTGATTTTCCATCAAAATCTTAAATTCTTTGAATTTGTTCATGGCTTGATCTTTATTCTTTACCAGGTAAGTTCCTCCAAATCTTGAAAAATCATCAATGAAGGTAACTGCGTAGCGTTCCTTCTCGTTGGGTTGGGTAGTCGTTACGTCCATCAGGTCTGAATGAACAAGTTCAAGTACAGTAGTTGCTCTTCTAGCTGTATTTTTCGGAAATGGTTTGGCGGTAATCTTGCAGCTTGCACAAGTTGGACAAAGTATCCCTTGACTCTGCCCTGAGATGCCCATGACTGTTCGAACTTGGTGCATATTGAGATGAGCAAGACGGTTATGCCATTTCAGAAGATTTTGCTTCGTTGTTGAGAAGTTTTCCCCAGTGGTACTTCGCTCTGTTATATCCTTGATGATGTAGCTTCTGGAATGTTTCGTAGCCGTTGCTAAAGTCTTACCATTCGAAGAACTAATTATGACATCATTGAAATCCATGTAGATTCGATGTCCTTTCTTGGTGATTTTCATCCCAGATATCAGATTCTTGGCGATTTCTGGTACATACAAGACATCTTGCAGGGTGATGACCGAAATCTTGTCGCCATTGTCTACTTGTATTTCGATGGTGCCTCTTCCCTCTGCTGGAATAATGGTTCCATTTGCCACAACAACGTAAGATCGCTCTTCAACATAGTTCTCAAACCATTCTCTGATGTAGCACATATGGTCTGTGGCTCCAGTATCCAGTGTCCATTCTGTACTTGGTTGAGGTCTGTGTTGTCGTTTCACTGCATTAACTGCTAAAGCCTTGGCTATGAACGCAGAATGTTCTTGAGGTTTATCTCTTCTGCGAAAGTCTCCGCCTTGATAGTCTCTATTTCTTCTTTCGGCTTCCAAACGTCGTTTTTCATTTGCGAGATCACCATACCTTGGACAATCCTTACCAATGTGTCCCTTTTCATTGCAGCGATAACAATTTCCCGTAGGTTTGGTAGGTGGTCTTGATTGTGGATTGCGGAAAGATGATTTTCCTCGTGTCTTGGGATCTCTATATGCCGTCCACTTACGTCTCTGTGGGTTTGTACGTTCTTCTTCAGAATCATCTCTGGCATATTTAGGTCCTACAGGTTTTGCGAAAAATGCTCCTTGGGGCTCTGGTGTTTCTGATTTAGCATCAAAAATGATCTTGGCTTCTTCATGGAGAAGATCTCTGTTAAATTTTGCCAAGTCGAAGTCCTCGTCATAAAGTGGAGCTGTTCTCTTCAGATATTCATAATCCTTTGGTAATCCCCGGATGATATGCATGGCGAATTGGCTGTCATCCATTTTAAGCTCAGCTGACTTAATCATCTCGTATAAGGCAGCTGCTCTTTCCCAGAACACAGTTATGTTCTCATCTTTACCTTTCTTTATGATGGAAAGTTCTGATGCCGCTGTAACTCCATATAGTTTTTCGCGTTTTCCTCGAATGTCCTTTAATTTGGTCCACATTTCATGCGCGGATACACAATCCTTGATTTCATTCGCGGCGGAAGAATTTACACTCGTGAGTAGAATACCTTCTGCTCTATCATTGAGGTCTTCTAATTCTTCATCCCGTTCCTCTGGTATGGGTTCTTTAATTACTTTCCAACAT
>JAVBJR010000577.1:0-3055 GCA_031546965.1 Dysgonomonas sp. | reverse complement strand
AACGAATTTTTTCTGGGAAAAGTACTGCATAGAAAAATCTCATGTTTTCAGACAAGTCTACTAAAAATGCAATTAAAATTAAGGAAAATTACCGACAGAATCAAAAATATCGAAAAATACCCTGCTAGATGTCCTTTAAGGTAAATGTCCACTGTCTTTTTGAGATTTCTTGGAAAAGGGGATATCGGACTAAGTTAAATATGTCTAGTCAATTTTATAATGTTATAATAAATGCAATTAATCAGAGAGAATTTTGGTTTTGATTGTTCTATTTAATGTCATTTGTGGTAGGTACAACATCCTCATATGTACAACATATATAACACAGAAAAATTACGTAAAAATGGTTACTATAACGAAATTTCGTTAAAAAGACCTGTTCCATATAACAAAACCTCGATATAGAGAAGAAATTGTACGGTCCCCTTATATTCGTTATAAGGAGGTTTGACTGTATTCTATTGCTTTCGCACATAGAATCAGAGGGGGGTTGCTAAGCAACCATGGCCATAAGTTCTATTTGGCACCAAACAAGAGCGTTCTATTTGGTGTCAAATAAAACTGCTTTGCTACAATAATATTAAAAACCGCTAAAAATGGGGTATTTGCGGGCGAAATGAACTTCCGAGAAACTCGGGTCATTACAACCCTGTTCGCTGAAGATGTGCTCTCTTAATATCAACTGCTGCATTCACCTCATTGAACACGATTATAATTTTAAAATATGCCGGACTGGAAGCAACATTGTTTTCGGCTGCCAATTTCAGCGAATAATCGGTGTTTTGCATTAATTATTTGCAAATTTCATGCTAAAATGAATAGAAAACACGTACGTACCATTTTGAAGAAACAACATTCAGCTGGCGTTTTTGCCGTGGATTGAACGTTTGTGATGATCGTAAAAAGATCGTTAAAAACAGAGCGAAATAGTTTGGAGCTTTAGCGGTATCTGGTAGCTGTCCGTGTTAGCGGTTTATAGTACCGGAAGTGATTGACGGCTGTTGGCGACATTGGTGCAAATTGTGGTAGCAGTTTGGGGAGCTGTTCCAACTACCTTACAGCAACCAATTGGATGGCAAGTTGCTGATGCAAAGTAGCCCTTAAAGCTCAATTTTCATTTCAACCGTTATTAGTTCTTACACCTTTTTTATGCTTACTGCCTGCACACGTAAGCGGTGGGGGGTTCCTAGGCAACCAAGCAGACATGACGAGATGGCACAATTTAGAGCACTCTTAAACGACGTTTCGGGGGTGGGCCTGGGAGGCACGACCTCGGGTCGTTACAAAACCGTACATGTATTTCACTCTTAATGCTTTGCCGCACTCAATGTTTCCGCCCTAACCCATCCTGCCCACCAGACCTATCCCCCTACTCTGCTTGCCTTAATACTTACACTACCCACCACCACCTTACATTCTACCCACCACCATTTTACAATCTACCTTTTATTCCTTCCCTTCTCCAATTAATTGTAACCATATTTGTGGTTGTGTTGCATTAGTTGCGGCACAGAATACTGTGTCATAGCAATTTCACACTCGACTTGTACGATTGGTTTACACTCCAAAGAATTCCATCTGTGATGGTGGACAATTTACATAATGATGCAACAATGGGTTTAAATAACATATTGAAATTTTGCTTTCGTTTGCCAAACCACAACCCTGTTACCCAAACATTTTTACTTCTAAGCCAATAACCTAGTTCATGAATAGTGTACAAGATCAGCCATAAACTGAAGTTGCAGCTATTAAGTACCGCAATACCATCGGTATTAAATGAACATGTCACATCATATTTTCCATTCCTCCTATTCTGAAATCAGATTCACCATCCACGTAAAATCACGAATTCCTGTATTCTGAAATCAGAGGTAGCATTCACATAATTAACGAATTTCCCTTATTCTTGAATCTTAGGTTGTATTGATGTAATTAACAAATTCTCCCTATTGCAAATTGCATGCACCAAGAGGCTACAAAACTCGATTAACCTTTCCCAGCATGCGAGGGTATTTTGCCATCACTGCCGTCATGCAACAGGGGAGGGGGGGGGGGCAAATGTTAACAACACTACATTTTGCAGTGCCTGCCATCTCTGCAGCTGAAATCCAATTAAAATGCATTTTCCCATCTTCATTATACGATTTATGTAATCAATCGAAAATTCTTGCAAACCCACAAGTCTTCGAAAATAAATTTGTAACTTCCTCCAGATATGTTCGAAGGTAAGCCTGTCGTCGAAAAACCTAAAAACGTGATCAAAGACAAAAAACGCACCATGCAACCATACAACAGCTACACCCAATAAAGAAATCCATGAAAAAATCACATGAAATGTCGCACATTCCAAGTTCGTGGTGGGCGTCAACATTTGTGATTGGTGCTTTAAGAAGCTTTCATATGCCTGAAACACAAAATTGCAATGCCATTCGCTACATTCGGATGAAGCTCCACCTATCGTACCTCCCACTCACCTGATAACGCCCCCAGGTTAAGACGCTGCAGCTCACTTTGCCAGCCCTTGCAAAATCATCGGTCCCAACATATTGGACTCCACATCGATCGATCGAGCATCTAGCCACGTGCATCCACAGTATATTTTCGCCACGGTTATACAGACATCGTCATATATTTCACTAAGTAGGTCTGCATATTATGGTAAGATTTTCTTTTAATCTGTAATATTTAAATGCTTGGTTTTAGCCTTCGTTTATATACATTCTAAGTGAGACGCTATTATACATTCATTTAGAGATTCCTTCTTGCAATATTTTTAATATCGACTGGTTTCGGCCATTAGGTAGCCATCCTCAGACCTGTGAACCAATAACATCAAGTACTTGTATAAACATAACGATCCATAAACAACAGACAATCTAATCTAACAATGCCATGGAAATACAAGGTCAAGTTAAAGGAGAACAGACAGGGTGGGAAAAGTGGACCAAGGTCAGAGCCCGAAACGGGCTCTTGAACCCGTTCTGGCCAATCATGGACAGACTAATTGGCGGGTAGTCCAAATTTACCCAATGGCAGGGTTGGTCATAGTCCA
>JAVBJR010000646.1:0-5631 GCA_031546965.1 Dysgonomonas sp. | reverse complement strand
AATGCACACGAGCCCAATTCTCCGAATTTGTCTCTTTTCAACTCTTCTTAAATTCTCTCTCCAAAATAATATTTCTCTAGTATTCCTATTAATTATATCTTTTCCTTAAAATACAAGTATAGGCCAAACTGGGCCGTTACAGTACATTATTTGTAGTGGTAATCTCTCAAGTGATGTCACATTCTACGACCCGGGCAACGGATACTTAACGCAAAATGTTCCCGAAAATTCAATAGTTTCGTTGATATTTAAAAGTAACTTGTCTTAAGAAACACTAATTAAGATTATAGTTTATTAGATATTAGCTGTTTTATGGTTAGTGTGATATAGAAATAATTATGTGAATTACATGCAAGAAAATGTAACGACTGCGTGTGCACGCTCAATAATAAAATAGATGTAACACTGAAACTTTGCAGGGAAGTACACATAAATACGATTCATGGTAGACTATTCTCGCATGTTCCAATTTGGAACAATCAACATATTTTTACAAAATTTACACGGTAAGTCCAAAATATGTGCAACGAATATCTCAGAAGTTCACGTATTCATGAAACACTTTCCTTTATTGCCACCAATTGGCTTTGTAATCATCATTGAATGGTACTGGAATATCAATCTGGGAAGATTTTTAAATTAGGCACAATCATTAATTTCACATAAATCTAAATTAAGCCTAAATTTATTAATTTTTAAATAGTATAGAATTTAGGTAATGTATATACATACACACGGTCACCATGTTGTAATTCATTCTGGCACCACCAGAGGGCGTATAAGCATTAGTATATTCTGCACATGTGCATTAGGAAACAATAATATTTAAGGTTGTTTATTGCAATTTAAATCATTTTCCAATCTTTAGAGCAGAAATAGTCAATTGTTATGGCGCCCCCTGGTGTTAGAAGTGATTTCAACGTGCATTCACCATCTTTCCAGTGTCATTAGTTGTTATTTCAGTTTCAGTTTCAACAGAGTAGTGAAAACAGCGTCATCCCCTTGGCTCAGCTTCAACAAAATATCTATTTCAACAATATGGGTCGAAGTTTCCTGGCCAAGGTTATTCAGATTAAATGCAGTCATGTGAGAGTAAACACATATGTGTGACATCATTATTAGTTGGCTTTGGAAGTGTCCAGACGTCTGCAGAACAAAATGGCCATTTTGTATTCGCTGAAATGCATATTACGCATTGGCACAATGACAGCGCGAAGACACGTACATAACCGCAATGTAAGTAAATGTTCAGATTATTAATGAAAGATTGTTTTTCCTAATATGTTATTGTATAAATTGTGTAGCATCTGCAGAGTTTACAGGGATCTGATTTGCCAAAGGCATTCATCGATGAATTGGCGGCCATTTTGGGGCCGCAGCGTGTCTCAACATCAAGGGCTCTTTGTCTAGAACGTGGGACAGATGAAGGATACCATGGGTATTAAATAGTATAAAATGTCATAATACAATTGCAATGTAGTTGATTGAGATTGCAAACTAATAAGTTACTTAAGAAAATTAAAAAAAATACGTATTATTTGGTACAAAACATATATTCATGCGGAAAGTATGGAAATGTAAAAAGTTTGTTTAACAGTTAATTTCAGTATGTTAAAGCAAGAAAAACAAATTTATTCAGAGCAGTTGTTCCAAATCTCAATTATCAAATATCTGAAATTTCTAAAGTAAGGAATTGTTCCTATTTTTAAATGTACTAAATTTAAATGCACTTTCATAATTTCGTAATTGGTAAACTAATTTCAAAAAATAGAAATTTGTTCGAAACATAAAAGCCTGAGATTGTTAACAGAGACAAATTTACAAAATTTACAAAAATGAGGAATTGTTCCAAATTTAAAAGTAGAGTAGCTGCAAATAATATAAATGCCTAATTGTTCCAGATATCAAAACGAGTTGTTTGAAATTAAAAAGGAATTGATACCACATTTTAAAAAAATTGTTCCAAATTTTAAATTTTTTTTCGAAATTTATAAAAATTGTTCCAAATTTAAAAATTGTTCCAAATTTAAAAATTGTTCCAAATTTATAAAAATTGTTCCAAATTTAAAAAGGAATTATTCCAAATTGAATAGCACATTGACCTAAATCGCAAATTTAGGGAATTGTTCCAAATTATTAAACTGCGAAATGGTTTCAAATTTAAAAGGTTCAACATTTACTCGAATACGTAATAACGTATCGCTTTCTTGTGCAGTGCAAACTGTCATTGTGGAAAATGGCTGACATGGTTCACATGGGATATTTTCTAGTTAAATCACACCCTTCCATTTTTCTGTAGGGCATTTCCTAGCCAGGTTGTCGTAACGCCAGAAAGCACCGAACAAGTCGCGCATGTGGTCAAAGCGTGCCATCGCATTCGCATTCCTGTCGTACCCAGAGGTACTGGCACTGGTCTAGAAGGGGGAGTTTCTGCCATAAAGGTACTTGACTTTTAAATAAGTCTTTCATGGGGCTATGAAGGACCATTTCGGTATTGTTACATATTGGAAATTTAAAAAGTTCAACTGGAAATATATTTCATCGTAGGGTGGCGTTTGCGTGGACACCAGTTTGATGACCAATTTGGTAGCTGTCAATGCAGAGGACTTTGATGCAACAGTTGAAGCTGGCATGACACACCGCACCTTGAATAACCGCCTTCGACACACTGGGCTTTTCTTTCCTGTCGGTAAGTTTCAACAAGGACCCGAGAGCCTGACCACGACATATCATTCAGGTTCCTAAGCCATTTGAAGCATCTTGGTTACATCTTTACTGTTCAGCATTATAGCAATACAATTGGTGTAACAGCAGTTTGCCGATACCAATATAGCGCTAACTCGAGGTAAAATACAAAAATCCTAACATCTGCACGCGACATAACCAATGCAATGTCCTCGTCAGGATTTTAGTTACATTGCCCCAGATTCATGTCTCTACAATGTTCCCATTGTAGATCCTGGGGCAGATGCTTCTTTGGGAGGAATGGCAGCGACAAGTGCATCTGGAACCAACGCGGTAAAATATGGTACTATGCGCGAGAACGTGCTCAATCTAGAAGTTGTCCTTCCTGACGGTACTGTCATGCACACTGCTGGACCAGGAAGACGAGCAAAGTAATTCGATACATTTCCAATATTGATACAATATACCACTATTCCTGCTGATACTATTTTTGCAATGGAATTTCAGAAAAACTTCTGCCGGATACAATCTAACTAATCTTTTCGTTGGATCCGAAGGCACGTTGGGAATCATCACCAAAGTTACCCTTAGGCTTTATGGAATACCAGAAGCAGTAAGATATATCTATTTGCTGATCAAATACTTGTCTATTAGGGAACTGTTACGATAATATTACTGTTTTATGGACTAGACACGGGTAGCCGTGTTGTCGTTCAGCTGCATCGAGGATGCGGTAAATACCGCTTGCGGCCTGGTTCAGGCTAACGTATCTGCGGCAAGAATAGGTACAGCTCAAGTACCCAGACACTACCTTGAAATGTCACCCTAATGGTTATGTTATTAGAGCTACTTGATGAGGTGGCCATGATGGCTTGCAACAGATACTCAGCGGTGGATCAACGCGAGGCGCCAACACTATTCATCGAACTTCACGGAACAGCGAACACCGTTGACGCTGCTGGGGCTGCTGTAGGTCAGTGCCATAAGTGGGACATTTCTATTTAACAGGTGTAATATGCTTCTGGATGTCGTTAAGCAGAGGAGATTGCCTTGCAAAATGGCGTCTTGGAGTGTCGATACGCGGTGGATGCTGAACAAAGGAAATTGCTGTGGAAGGCTCGGCACGATGTTTACTACGCTTGTTTAGCATTGAAACCTGGGAACCGAGTAAGGCTAACTCTTAATTCCTTGTGCCATTAATGCAAAACTTAACAATGTTATTACTTTATATTGAAAGATAATGACATCTGATGTCTGCGTACCGATATCCAAATTGACGCAACTCATAAGTGAAACGAAGAAGGATATTGTTGAAAGTGGATCATTAGGTAACAACCCCATCACAATTTCTGTTAGTAATTAGTACAGAATGGATTTTTCTATCTGAATTTATTAGTTCCTATTGTTGGTCATGTCGGTGATGGCAACTTTCACGGGCTCCACGTCTTCGATCTGAAGGAAAAGTCAGAATGCGAAAAAATCGAGCAGTTGACGGATAGGTTAATGCGGTAAGTTCCATTGTATGACATCAGCGATTGTAGTACTTAATTTCAACAAGAAATGTTTGTGTTGTACATGTGCAGTCGTGCCTTATCATTGGGTGGAACATGCACCGGGGAACACGGCATCGGGTTGGGAAAGATGCGTGTGCTCAGAGATGAAGTTGGCGACAACACGTTACGGGTCATGAAGAACATCAAATGCAGCATTGATCCCTTCAATATCATGAATCCAGGAAAAGTTATTGAAGAAATAAACTGAAGTGTATGCAATCACATTGTTGGAGTTAAAACAATATGCGCATGTCTTTGGGTTAATTTAGTTTAATGTAATTTACAGATCATTTTTGGTATTTCAATTTTTGTACAAAATCTTGGTATAAAACCTTAACGAATGTCTTTTGAATCTAGAATCTCTCACAGTCTCTCACAGACTCTTGAAACTGTGTTTGCAACAACTTATATCTCCTTGGTCAAGTGACCTAGCACAAGTCTATTTATCTAAAATACTTATTTGTTATATTATTGTCACTTTTATATGCAGGCTAATACAATCAACATGAACAATATCATTGGTCAACTAAATATTTACATTGTACATAGAATGAATCGCCTTTTAAGAATAAACAAATAAAACAATAGTTAGTTACATTTGATGTACAAATTAACCTACAAAAGTTTAACCTATTAGCCTCATTTCAACTGCATGCTCTTATAACCAGTTTCTATTGTAGCCGTGGTCGATGATGAAGCCACATAAAACTGTATTTATCCCAAAGTGATGACAGTACCAATACAGCATCAATAATTGGCGGGAAAAAGGAACGACAACGATCTGCATCCGACATGGATGGTGGTTGAGAACAGAATGTGAAGCGTAAAATGTGAAAACCACGCGAAAATGCTAAAGGGACCTTATGGTCAAAGCAAGTGTAAACAAAGTTGTAAATATGTCAGTAAAGAACAGTTGCAAGAGCTTGGCTGGACACAGTCCAGATGTGGGTAAGGGAATGTGACTCATAGATATGAGGTCTTTTTTGATGGGTCGTCATGTTTCGACACTTGTGTCATCTTCAGGGTCAAGATTCGATCAATCTTCAATGTGCATTAAATGCACTAATAATTACTCCAACACCGTGCTACATACGTATACTGTGCGATTCACATAATTCCTAACCTCCTCAAAGGTATGGGTATATGCAGTATACATGGAAATGAAATACGGTTGTGGTACATATATTTAGTAAATGAAGGGTCCATATATTCTTAAATTTATAAACAATTCTGGAATTATTTATAGAATTGCTGTTTACGTATATTTAGTAATCCATTAGTTGCATTTCACTAAAAGACATTGCAACAATGGTGAAGTATGGTATAGAAAATTGAAAACACAATCTGCTTAGAATAACATTCACATTTGTATAATTATTTATCCAAAATGT
This sequence comes from Dysgonomonas sp., assembly GCA_031546965.1. GTDB lineage: Bacteria > Bacteroidota > Bacteroidia > Bacteroidales > Dysgonomonadaceae > Dysgonomonas_A. The sequence goes on along the minus strand of JAVBJR010000646.1, from coordinate 2 downwards.
CT
>JAVBJR010001158.1:0-4770 GCA_031546965.1 Dysgonomonas sp. | reverse complement strand
TGTATCTTTACATTCGGTTCACAGTCTGTGCCCACAATGAATTAACGCTACATTTTTGGGCCGGATGTAGCATACCCCGCACATCTGATGGTCAAAAAGAATTTTTGTAAATACCTAGAAGCAATTATATAAAAATGTAATTTTACCGGATCATATTCCGCCTGTGGTGGAGGGTTAGTTGGTCACTGACCAACTGCCTCTGCTTTGCTATTATTGCTTTCAACCGTGTCTCCAAGGCATCTGCTTTTGTCATACCGGCAGTTGTGTTTGGCAGCCTTTGGATAAGAAAGCTGCATTCCCGCATATTTTCAATAGACATCAAAGTGGCAGCACAAGTTTCCACGAAGCCTTCTAATTCAGCTGGTGAGATGGGGTGCCCGATTTTCTCCTCGATCCCAAACAACGAAGAGGTGATCCCTCTGTTCAGATTCTCATATGTGGTGAGTAGCCTGGCACACTCTGTGAGGTCGGCAACCTTCTGCTGCCACTTTGTGAAGAGGGGGCCTCGGCCAGATCTAAGACTTTCGGCAAGACTTTTAAACAAATCGTCGTCTTTTTTATCCAGGTAACCCCTGTGATGCTGGCATTGGTTCTCGACCCACAATATATATATACTGAAACCAAAATAAAATGTTACAAATGTATGAATAAAGTCAGTTTGTTACGTTAATTTACATGGCTTGCCGAATGAACGATGTGACCCGTGTCAACCAAACGAATCTGAATTTCGTCGCTCTTTTTTCTTGCATGCTGCAACAGATATAGGTAATTTTTTTCGTCCGCGATGGGACATTCCTGCAGGTCTATCTCGAGGGTTATCAAGCCGTCCAATGCGTGGTCCAAATATTTCCTGATGAAGTGTCTCTGTAAGGATGCATGAAAGATTAGCATTTGCACAGATGTTAACCTGTAGTATTTTACACAACCCACTGAAGGGGGGTTTTGGTAAATCCATCCGGAAGTGTACACGAGGACACTACTAAACTTCTCGGCTTCACGTTCAGTTTTCCCGAATGTTGCAGCGTGATCTTTGTGGGAGCTCTTTTTAATATGTCCGCCACGCAATCACGACGATGATGCAGCGCGGAACCACACCATTGGATCCAGACAATTGGATTATTTGTAGCTGACACCTGAATGTTGGTTTAACTTCTATTTAAAAAAAATGGTTTTAAGGAAAACTGGCCAGGTAAAGTTTTCAATACCAAATCGGTGAAAAATTTTTCCATGCGATCACATAATTTATCCGCACATTACCTGATTTTTTGAAATTGTTTCGTACATTTATTATTTTTGTAAAAATATTCTAAGTTTAAAATCGGCCACCAGCGGCTACTGGGACGTCAAAATATACGTTGTCATTGGCTGAGACAACAATGACGTCATGCCCAACTCGGCCTCATTGGCTAAGGCCACCTGATCTAACCTGCAGTCGCCGGTTAGCCAATGGCGTGTGTTTAAAGTTCCCCTCTTTATTCAATCCGCAGTTCGTGGAAGCCAAAAACGCTTACGAGTGAATTCGAAGGAAAAGAGACTAGAGATATTAAACGAGATACATGATTCTCCAGTGGGTGGACACGGGGTTTATCGTCGTACCCTGGAAAAAGTTAGTCGTGACTTCTGGTGGCCTGGAATGGTGAATTGGAGTTCGCACCTGCGACATTTGTCAACGTAACAAAAGTGTTCTTCATCTGCCCCTGGGTCTGCTAGAGCCATTAGCAATCCCAAAACAACCATGGAAATCCATATCCATGGACTTCATTGTCAAGTTACCACAGTCTTCTGGTTATGACTCTATCCTTGTAGTAGTTGACCGATTCAGTAAAATGACACATTTTATTCCCTGCTGTGAAACCATAACCTCGGAGCAGTTGGCGGAACTGTTTGTAACCCACATCTTTCGTCTTCATGGACTTCCAGATGATATTATCTCGGACCGCGGCCCTCAGTTCATAGCACACTTTTGGGAAGCTACTATGAAAAAACTCGGAGTCAAACGGCGGCTATCTTCGGCCTATCCCCCCAGACTGACGGACTGACAGAACGAGAGAACCAGACTTTAAAACAATATTTAAGATGCTACGTAAATTATCTACAGAATAATTGGTCACAGTTCCTGCCTATCGCCGAATTCTCTTTAAATAACTCAGTGAATGCCTCTACAGTGTATACCTCATTCTTCACCTTGCATGGATACCACCCCAGATCGGATCATTTAGTAGAGGGTGACACTGCTCCAAGCAATGTACCAGCAAGCAACGAGTTTGTTACCAACTGAATTAGAACAATATCAGTGAGATAATCGAACTTATTTGAACCAATACCTTTATAACCTTTATAAAGATAATTTATACGAACTCACCACACACCCGGTTCTGATACTGAAGAACCGCTCGCAATATTTCTTGCCACGACTAATCCTTTACATCAGCTGGAATATTTTTGTATCCTAACGAATATATTCCCTTATCCAATAAAGATTATTTTCGGCTTTAAATAACGTTTTCCCTTCACAGTATTCTTAATAACATATAAAAATACACAGTACGGCCATTTTGGGCCATTACAACCTGTTTGTCACCTTGTAAAATATTTGTTCTAAGGCGTAGTTTCTCAGGTGTTGACTGTTTCAGGTCAACTAGTAAATACCCATGCGGTGTGGATGTGGCATCCTTATATGCATTTCGAAGATGTTGCAAAATGCGAGGGAACATTTGTCTTCCGAGTTGTCCAATTTGAGATGGATCACGAGGATTTTTAAATAATATGAGATAGTGCGGGTTTAAGCTTACAGTACGACAGTCCTTTGATTTTGGAAATAGGTTTTGTTGAATATGTATTACACTTAAATTTCTATGATGAGAACCCTTAGTAAATAAATTAGCCAAACGTTAATCATTCCCTAATTCCGACATGAGTCCATCTAATATCAATAGGTTGTTAACTTTTGGAGAAATACTATTGTACAACTCCTCAGGAAACCCTTCGATAAATGCAATGTTGTTGTTACCTTTCAGCAACTCTGCGTACATGCTTTGGAATTCAGCGTAGCACCAAACGATCCGTTAAGGTGGTGGATCGATTAATGTCCCAACGTTTTCAACTAACAGCTTTGTCAACAGTTTTACCGGACATTAAAGTTCACCTCCATTAAAGATCCAAATTGGGGTCTGTAGCAGAATCTGTGGCGGGGTTTTGTGTAAAGTCAAGAGTTAATTAAGGTCATTAGAGTGGTTTAACTTGGTATTCAACATAAGTTTTGGATTAAAGTTTACCTCCATTAACGTGTTGATGTGTTCAATGCAAAGTCTCAGTATGGAATGTGTTTAATAACTGTAAGCACTGTATATTTACATGTAGTCAATAACATTGTGCATGTACACAATAAATAATATATATATATACTGTACATATATACAAACAGTATTTACACATATTACACAAATACATTAATGCAGAATACAACAAAATTTTCAAAACCGAGTATCAAAAGGCACAACTAACCAAACGGGAATGCAGTATACTTTGGACCAACTACAGCCTTGTTGTACATGATCTTGTAGGTCCGGGTACTTTGAACGTTTGTTAAGGTTGCCTTTGGCATGTTCCTCTTGATCTTCTTTGCGTCCAAAACGATTTTTGTTATTTCCCCTTCCCTCACAAAACCGTGTAAAAGGTCTAACATTACCATAAAGTTTACTCTGCCTGAATTTTGAAAATTTTGTGAAATTCCTTTGATCTTGAAGGTGGTCGTACAGTTTGATACTCGGTACCCATAATTTTTTGGCCCGCCACTCACACACACATTCCTCGATCAACGCACCTTCACTGTGTTCGGCGCCGATCTCATCGGTCATCTTGTAACAATATATTTGTCACAATCCTCTGTATCAATATAAAACTAAGGATATTCAATAACCTCTACAACTTACAACTCAATTCACCGACAATTACTGCAGCTCAAATCCTTGGATACCTATATCTATTGGCAATAAATATCCTGGAAACCCTCTTTAAGTCCCATGTTTTATTTTGGGAATCAACCAACAATAAACTACGATTCAACACATTATACACATTATAAATCCCACCAAAATGGACAACGTGATAACACAAATACACCAATCCAAACTACACTTTTACACAATCAAATGAACACTATCCCAGTAACAACTGGAACTGGATTAAACCAAATACCTTGATTAAGGTAATTATACGAACCCTCCACACACCAAGTCCTGGTTAGTATAAGGACCGCTCGCAAATTTACTCCATCATAAATCACTTCATTCCCTTGACCGTAGTAAAAGAGAGCGAAATTCACCGTACATTTCTTTTTATAATCACTCTGGTGCTCCCAATTTCACTCTAACCCGAAACTGAGATTGGTTGGTTTAAATTAAGCCCAACCCTTTCTCAGTTTGAACAACCAATGAAAATATTCATTGCCCATGCCAGGACTTAATCCCCATCAGAATTCCCCTAGGGACACATGCAATATTTCCACCAATGGAAATATTTCTTATCACTAAGGGAACGTCCATATATTACATCACGCTGAAATATGCAATTTTCTCTCCCCCCCTCCCCCCCTTGTCACGCTTTATCACAAAACTGCGAACCCCCCCTCCCCCCCATCTGTCACATCACACTCTTACATACGCGGGCTGAAAATTTATACTTGTGTCAACCGCTATAATTTATAATTTAACCGCAGCTAATTTGAAAGTATGGTTGATCATTCTTTAAGGCGGAATCACACGTCGAACG
>JAVBJR010000374.1:0-4249 GCA_031546965.1 Dysgonomonas sp. | reverse complement strand
ACCAACACATAAAACGCGGCAGGAAAATGAACCAGTGCGCACTTTTTGCACACAGAGTGTCCATGCGATGACGTCATCAAAGCGGGAGGAAAAATTCCGCCCCCAGCATCGGCGCTACCTCTTATATTCTAGTTACATTGGTCTTACACAGTGTTAGAGAGGAGCAATGGGGTCTATGGAGGGCGTGTCTTCAAACCAGTTCCGTTTGAAAAAGGCATGAATTCCAGGAACAAGGGGGCGTGATCTGGAGGGTGGGTCCAAATTTTCAGGGTGCCAATTGCTCTTCCTGGCTCAACTCTTCCAGGAATTAAAGTCGCCTTGAAAGGGAACTGGTTTGAAGACACGCCCTCCATAGACCCCATTGCTCCCCTCTAACCCTGTGTAAGACTATAGTAGGTATTGTATGCACACAGACCACAAACAATGGCAACCCAAATTAAAAAGATAAAGTCGTGCAATGTGGGTTTAAAAAGCACCAATTGTTGGAAATTTAACATCCAATATATGAAGTCAGTATCGGCCAATGACGTCAGAACATACCGATATGACTAGGATTGTAAAGAAATTCATGCCTGGGGATTATTCCTTATCTGTGTTATCAGCGGGCTTGTTGAATAAAAAAATGTAAGTGCTTTTTCTCGCAAAATGTAGAGCATACACTCCAAATCAGTTGAATTAAATCGGGTCCTGAGTACGAACTTCAGAGTAGAAACTCTAACCTGTAGTAGTTCCTCATGCCAACAAACTCGAGACTCAGAAGTGAAGTCAATACTCCAATGGAAGTTGAATAAACTATCAACTGACATATTCTACGTTTGCAGGCTTTATAATTATAAACATGGAAGTTTGGGGTTCTATATTGCTCCCACATCGTTCAAGAAAGGTGTATGTTGAGAGAAGATGCCCACAGGAAGAGAATTATAGGAAATTGTTTCGATTTGAACAAGAAAATGTTAGCTGATGGCATCTCACATTTTGGGAGACAAGTGAGACAGGAGGGGAGGTGGACTGTCACAAATACAGAAAATGCAGACGTTCTTGAGGTACATGGCTGACTCTGGCTTCCAAAATGGTGTTGGTGAAGATCTCGGAATTCATAACACTACTGTCAGCAAAGTCATCCATGAGGTATGGAGGCAAGTGCTTATTTCATACACAGAACTTTAAACAGCTATCTCATGTAGATCAAAGATAAAATTAAATCTAAAAAGGAGATTTGGATAAAATTCTCATCAATGGGCCCGGAAATTCAGAAAGCAAAACAAGACTACAGTTCACAGTACAACATGCCACAAGCAATTGGAATGCTAGACTGTACCCATGTTCGGATACCGAAACCCAGCAACCATGGTGATGAGTACATTAACGTAAAGGATTCCCAAGTGTAAATGTGCAAGCAACGTTGTGGCAACCCTAGTGGGTTGGCCACATATGTGTTCAATAAAACAATAATGAAACGCTTCTACTCACTGTGGTGAACTTCTATGTTCATTCGAGGCGACCAAAACAAGTCCCTCGATGAATAAAATGCCGCTGAAACGCTGGATTCCTCCGGACTCCGTAAGAAGCTAAACTCTATATTAATCTCTTAAGTTAATTCCACCAATCTGTGGAAGCAAAGCGGAGCCACTCTGGCGAGATGCTTCTCCCACGAGTGGTGACCAACAAGAGACCAAGATCCATTCCATTTTATTGGCATCTTGGTTATTCCATTAATTCGACAATGCACTTATAAGCATTCGATTTATTCCATAATGCCCTCTAGATCGCCCTATTAGTTCGATCTGCACTTATGGAATCCTCATTTAAATATTCTATTGCTTTCGCACATAGAATTAGAGGGGGGGTTGCTATGCAACCATGGCCATAAGTTCTATTTGGCATCAAATAAGAGAGTTCTATTTGGTGTCAAATAGAACTGCTTTGTTTTTCAAATAATAAAATATGTTAAAAATGGGGTTTTTGTGGGTAAAATGCACCTCCGAGAAACTCGGGTCGTTACAACGTGTGATGCTTTTGAACGTTTCACAAGTTTTGTAGCTGAATGTCTAGGAAGCGTACATGACAGCAGAATATTCAAAATGTCTTATATCAAAGGCATTTTAGAAAAGACAACCAACACTGTTCTTGCGGATTGTGGATATGCCATCACCCCATATCTTCTAACACCCTATGATAAGCCAACTACATTAATGCAGAAGTATTTCAACCAGGTATATGCGACAGAGAGTCACAATTGAACGTGTGTTTGGACAAATGAAGATGAGATTTCCGATTCTCCACTACAAGATTCAGACGAAATTGAACAGTGTTGGAGGCATCATCTTAAGCTGCTGCATACTTCACAATGTTTCCAAGTATTTGAATGATCCACATGATTTTGCCGAGCTGGATGACAGCGATACATATGATCATGAGATCTATAGCAATTGTTATACTCAGGGATGTGATGCTGTAACGCGCCGAAAAAGTCATTAGAAACGAGATGAAATTGCAAGAATTTTATTTAATTCTAACAATATGTGAATGATATTTAGCAGCTTCTCCTCCCACTGCTTCAAAACTATTTTCTTGTTCCCAGTCTTGTTTTTATCAGCACTGCTCTTGACCCGAGTTTTCTTGTTGTTGAGTTTTTTCCTAAATGTACCCATTGCCATTTCCTCCCCTGATATTTGGTTCCATTGCTCCAAAAACTCTTGTGTTGCAGCATTCTTTACATTCTTTGCTGCAGGGACATTCAATTTTTCAAATAATTGTGGGTATCCACTGAACAGCTCCACAAATGATAACTGGGCATCATAACAGTGCCTTCATGTACTTTTCCCTGTATAATATTGCATTCCACCTGGTTAAATTGTTTTGTTTTTGGTTACTGCTACACTTACGATTGTAATCCAATCCTATATTTATTTGCAGAAACGCATAAATATCATTCAGCTACTGGGAGAATATATTAATGAAGTAGTTGCTCAATGTGTTCAGTTTGAGCCATTACTCTTGTGCAACATTTATTCAAATGCTTGGAAGTACATGCTCCAACCTTGACCCTCACTTCTGAGTACCGAGTTCTTACTACTGAGTACAATCTCTGGAGCACTTACTTTTTTTTATTCAACAGGCCCAGTGTGTCAAACTACAGTATATATAGAAAATTGTTAATTGGGACATTTTATTTTACTCATTTCTTATACAGTGGTCAACTTTCCAGTTTCAACACATTAAAACACTGGAAGAACTAATAAAATACTATAAATACTTACAATAATGCAGGCTTCTTCAAGAATTTGAACATCAGAGTTGCAGTAGGATGCCAGCTCCGACTGTAGAATGAAGCAGTTGCTTGGGTCAGCAGCATACTTTGCCTGCTCTTTTCCATACCATTCTGTGAAGGCTGTGTAGTTCCCCACAGACATGGTATTGCCACCGTAGTATTCAGGGTCAGGCAATGGTCCATTGTAGTTCTTGTTTGCAGCAGTGTTGAAGTAGTGAGGGAAGTACCCCTTTTTCAGCTCAGTCAGCCCGAAAGGGCCATTGGGCGAAAAGAGTGGGAGTCCAGGAAGGTTACATGGAATTCGGACCACTTTAGTGGCTTGATGAACAATTTATTGTGGCGGAGGTACACGCGGATGAGGAAGTAATCGTATGCTTTCGCGTAATGTGCGATGAACACTTTTTCTGTCGTTTTTTGGAAAGCCTCAGTTGTCTTTGAATATCCAATCGCAGAATTTATCGCAGCAGCCTGGACCATCGTATTTCTTATCGATGTTGTTGCCCTCACCTTTGCAGTTCAATAGATTAGGAATGTGAGTTCCTGTCTCCTGCATGCACTCGTAGTCGTAGAAGAAGTATGCAGGGGGTAGCCTTGGTGTTTTTTTTATTTTGAGCTACTGCAGTTGTAACGCCAGCACTCGCACAACCTATGATTCTTTTTTTTGATCAAGCACAGATGTCCGTACGGCAACGCTTGATTACAAATGTTGCACTTTTTCTGGTGCCTGAGAACGTTTGGAGCAAGCCAGAAGCTGTCCGTGCAGCAGAATTTGGTCCTGCATGTCCCATTTGCCGCATGAATGGTGCAACAAGTGGATTTGTAAAATTATTTGCAATAGGTACCATGTTAGGCAAAATAGCAATTAATGTTAAAACACTTAAATTGTTTATCTATTGCAATCGGCACACAGGATTGTTGGTGCGATTTCTTCAGGCTTGCATTCCGTGGAATTGCACGCGTAACATTTGGCTTTGCAGG
>JAVBJR010000085.1:0-6162 GCA_031546965.1 Dysgonomonas sp. | reverse complement strand
CTGTAGCTGCATTCAGCCAATGAGGACTGACATTCATCGTCTTTGCCCAATCAGAGAAAATGTGTCCAGTTACATGGCCTTGAATACAAGTGAGTTTTTATTTATATATTGAGTATTTATTGACGTCAGCCATCTTTGGTACTAGAATCGCATCGCATTGTAGTGTGCCATACCCAAGCTATTGTCGCTGCTACAATCGCACCACACAAATCGCAAACGGGAGCGTTTCGCATCGCATAGCTGCAAGTGGAGCACCATCTTTAGCTTCAGATAGGACTGAATATTCGAATATCCCACCCTATGACGTCACCGGAAGTGGGAGGGGCCATATTAGCTTCAGATAGGACTGAATTTGAATTTCCTGCCAACCGGAAGTGGGAGGAGCCTATTTCCGGCCACGCCCCCCTGTGACCTTTGACCTGATGACGTCACTTCCGGGGTCAGAGTCCACTACGCCCAAGTGCCCTCCTATACTACTAACATTTTTATATGAAATTGTTTATTTTCTTATAAGCAAATAATCATCTGAGATATTTGAGCCTTTTTATGATCGGATATCCATCTTCTATGAAATGCAATACTTGTTCTTATAAAATCCTAAAACATGCTATGGGTTTCAAAAATCTTATAAGATCCTACAGGTTTCAAAAATTTTATAAGATATCATTTGGTATTTGCACATGCGATATGGAAATGACGTACTTGACGTACATGTAAATGATGCATTGCCAGAAAGCATTTATAATTCTAATGACAACATTTAACAAAAAGTAATTACAAAATATTGCCAAGTAAATTTGTGCCAATCTCGAGAGGATATACAGGGTGAGTCACCTAACCTTTGCGTGGTTGGCATTTGTGCAAATGAATACAAATATAAAAAAACAAGCATGCAAACATGATGTCCACGTTGGGGGACATCTGCTCATGTGCACTTTGAGGACTTTCGAACACACAATCAGGGCGTTCGAAAATGTTTAATTTTTAACTTGCAAGATAGGCAGGTAGTATGATTTAGGGAAATTGTGCGCACCTCTAGCTGGTTCAGGAGGTGAAAAAATATTGGAAATATGTTGAAATGGAACGGAGATATCGCCGTTCGAAAAACATACATTTTCAATTAAATAAATAAATACTTTTCAGTTGATGTAAAATAATTACAAAATTCAGGGGAAAATTCTCTGGGAAAACATGCTTGATTTTCCTTAAACATTTTTTCGCAATAGTGTCATTATTATAATTAACTATTTCCACTTCCGATTTATTAATCATGTCCATACATTTCTGAAAATAAACATCTTTATCCAAAATTACTATTTGGTTTCCTTTATCTGACTTGAGTGCCACCAGACTCTTGTAACAAATTATTGTTCAACCGCCTTTTCTGTTTTTAAGATTTTTGTTTGGGAAAAATAATTCATTTCAAGGCACTCAAGGCAATTATGACACTTCAGACAGAAAAAGAATTATAATTCCTCAAGGACATTTGTATAATTAATAATATAGCAGTAAAACATGTGGGAAGGGTTTATAAATTTAAAAAATGCACAACCTTGACACCGATGACAAAAGATGTCAAATACGGTTTTGCTACCTTGACTTATATGATTTAAATAAAAAATAGGCCCAAACTTTAACAAAATTTGAAATCCCAAAATCTTTTAGCATGGATAACAATTTCGAAATTGTCTACCTTCCATAAAGGATTGTGTTTTACCAGGGAAAATCAGGGGTATATGGAATAAAATGTGGAGATTGTGAAAGCATTTACATAGGTCGAACAAGGCGAACATTTAAATTTAGATTCCAGGAACATGTCAAACCCAACCCTAACTCCAATGTGAGTAATCACTTTCTTTTGAGTAACCATGATCCGAATTCAGCAAACTTATTTGCAAATCCTTATTAAGGTTGAGCATCGGCGATCACGTGAACACGTGGGCGGGGCTAAACGGGAAAAGTTGGTTGTAGTTTAAAATCAGTAGTAAATGTGCAGAACGTGTAAAATTAACGAAATAAATACCATTAAATAAAACGATAACCGTACCTTTTTACACATATTTTATCCAGCTTGTTTGGTACATCGTTGCAGCTACAAAAAATCTCGAAGGTAGGCGACTATCTTGAAAACGAAGAACGCCATCCACTCAAACGGCGTAATTATCGACCCTAAAAATTAAAACCCGACACAGAAAAATAATAGATTTTCTTACTGATGCAGTCGAAAAGACAGATTCCATTTCCGATGCGCGAAACCAAAGTTACAGGCAAATTTGCCTGTTACGTTCGAAAACCATTGGCGATAGCGTATAACCGCTAACCGTTAGCGTGCATCCAGACCGCTACCGCTGTCGATACGGGTAGCGGTCCCGCGCCAACGGTTTTCGATCGTAACCAAGTGGTGCATTGGAAATGGATTCTGTCTTTTCGACTGCATCAGTAAGAAAATATATTATTTTTCTGTGTTGGGTTTTAATTTTTAGTGTCGATAATTACGCCGTTTGAGTGGGTGGCGTGCATGGATTTAAAGAAAATCGCCCAGCTTCGAGAATTTTTGTAGCTGCAACAATGGACCAAACAAGCTGGACAAAATATGCGTAAAAAGGTACGGTTATCACTTTATTTAATGGTATTTATTTCTTCGAGGAAGAAATTCTTTAGTCCACAATAGTGAAAATACAATCCATTTATTTCATGCCTACATGTTTCGATCACAGTTACATGATCATCATCAGGGCTAGGTGGAATGCAGCGTACAAACACATCTACTAATTTTCGACATTCTAAAGGAAATTGAATCTGTCCAGTTGCACAAATGCGCCGCTAGGCGGTGCATACGTGTCCGCAGGTGAATAATGGCGAACACGAATACGTCACTGAGCAACTGGCGCTCAGAAACTATACGGATCGAGGGACAGGCAAAAGGTTAGTTTTCTCCGTTAAATAAAGGTTTTTTCGAAAAACATCAGGGAACATAAAAGAACCGCAGGGTGTCAAAACGTAATTCTAAATATTGTTGGTTAGCTTAAGTTAATTAGTTATTTCTTGGCCAATTGTTAAGGAGTTACGACATTATAATTGACCAAGAGAAAACTAATTAACAAAGCTTAACCAAAACTAGTTAGAAATACGTTTTGACACCCTGCGGTTCTTTTATGTTCCCTATTATTTCTCGAAAAAAACGTTATTTAAAGGAGAACTGACACGGTTTTTTTTCCTACACCAAATTCGTTGCAAAAGTTTCCACGTGTCAACACGCAATTTAGGAAATTAATCTGATTTTTTGAAATTTTTTTATCAATTGGTTTTTTAAATAAAAATTCGCGAAATTATGGAATAGCGTAGACAATTATGGAATAGCGGCCACCGGCAGCCACCGGAAGTCAAAATATGGCACATTTTGTACCAAAACATGCTAAATGCCTACTGGCAATACAGGTGGCTTTCACCACTGCAGACCCTCCTAGCCCCTTCTAGCCTCGATTAGCCTCTCAATACAGGCCCAAAAACAAACAAACTTCAATCGGTAATAACTCTTCTAATAATTTTTTAAAAAATACAAGAAATGAACTCATAGTTTTAAGCTTAATCATTCTTTCTGATGTCTGAATATCATGGGGTGTTACAAAACCGTGTCAGTTCTCCTTTAACGGAGAAAACGCGTGTTTTCAAACGTACGGATAAGATCCAAAGGCCAGGCGCAGGTTTAAAATGCCGGCGCTACAGCAGCGCTGCCAGCGGATTTCTCCAGGAATTGGGTATCCTGAATTTCCTGGGAATTGGGTTTCCCAGGGGCCCTGCCTACAGCCTGTTCCTATTCGTAAGTGGGCGTGACAAATTTGAATCTGGTTGTCTTGAGGCTCCACCCCCTAGCCATTTGGCCTTGAATGAAGGTCATTGTTTCAAAAGAGATCAATGGGCACATTAGCCTTTTCCTACGTGTAAGTGGGCGTGCCGAATCCGGTGGTCCTGAGAACCTGCCCCCAATCATTTGGTCTTCAAATGAAGGTCAATGTTTCAAAAGCGATCTACAGAGACACAAGCCAGTTCCTAGACGTAAATTTGCTCCGACCCCAACCATTGGCCTTCAATGAAGGTCAATGTTTCAAAAACGATCTACGGCAACACAAACTGGTTCCTAGGCATTATTTAGCATGCCAAATCCAAATCAGGTGGTCCCTGGTGCAGTATATAAAAACATCAAATCTCACGATTGGTAAGTAGCAAAACTTGTGATGATATCACAGCTGCAGTGTTTTTCCCAAGGCACTGTCGAATCCGCATTCGGGTTTCACAAAGGCCGTGCCTCAAAACAGTTCCAAGGTGTATGTAGGCATGCAGAATCTTATGGTCAAGTGGTACCAAACCCAAGCCATCAGGCTTGATTATAGGTTAAGGTTTCAAAAGTGATCCACAGCAAGCTTCAAGCTTATGTTCATCATCATAGGCAACTCCTACTGCCGGGAGATTTCTGATAAACTGCTGCATGCTCAATTTCCCTACACCAATGTGCCACTCATCAGCCGTCTGTTCAATCACAAGTTAGACCTGGTAATCAACTGCATAAAAAATGTGCCTTTCGAAAATATGACTACTTCACCTATGTCATCGTGAAGGTCTGGCCCCACCTCGGCCAAAAGATACACTATTGTCAAACACAGTGCTTGAGCTGGAGATGCGCGAGCCTTGTCATGAGTTCATAATGGTGGGAGGGGACCAGAAGGAGAAAGTGCTGGAGCAGGCACAGTGCCGACAGAACAGCTCCCAGCACATTTTGCAGCTCTGCTTTCTCCTATCCTGAGGCTGCCTGTGTGTCCTACCTGCAAGCGTCACTCCAGTACAAGTGGAACCCAAGCACTTTCCATTGGCAGAAGCGCAAGAAGCGCATTGACCTGATAACGTGCAAGCACTGGGTCAGCAGTACTGTGAGCTCTTCTCTAACCATTAACTCCCTCTGCACAGTGTTGCTGTGTGCAACTTCCAGGACCTGTGAATGGTTAAGGGTAAACTGTAGCAAACCTTTTGCAAAGCAGCAGTTGCTGCAGGTCTGTTTTTAACCGACAATGAGTGGGACCAGTGTGATGTGCAAGGCAGTGCATTTCAAGTTTCTTGCACCTGATAAGACACCTATGTTGGGTCAACCTACAGCACAGTGAGCTCTTCACCATATGCCAACTGCATCTGCACCGTGTCAGTGTGTGCAACTTTCAGGACCAACGAATGGTCAAAGGTGAACAGTACCAGACCTTTCGTGAAGCAGTCGTGGGTGTGGGCCTGCTCTCCACTGACAACGAGTGGGACCAGACGATGAGCGAGGCTGTGCATTTCAAACTGAGCAGTACTGCGCATCGCACATGCACCATAATTCTGACGATCGCGACAAAAGTGGACATTCACATAATTTGGGAGCAGCACAAGGATTGCATGTTTAACAGGCACCAATGCGAGACCACCACCATCAAGGAGCAGCATGCGCACGCTCATATTGCCGGCATCCTTGCCCAATAAGGCAAGACACTGGCTGACTTTGTCCTGCGTGATTATGATCAGGGTGTAATTGATACGGACACCACAGCTGAACGCAATGAGGTATTCATATTCGTTGTGCCCACAATGTGGCACCAGATGGACAATGTGGTGATCGACTGGCTATACAACGTGTACACCCTGGCCTCACCAGGGTGTCCCAGCTGGATCACTTTTGAAATGTTGACCTGGACTCAATGTCAAATTGGGGCAGAGACTCAGGACCACTGGATTTTGATTCGCCATTCCAGCATACACCTATGAACCAGCTTGAGGTATGTTGTTGTGGAAAGCCTGATTCGGATTCAGCGGTGCATCGGGGGAAATCTCGCAGCTGTGACATAATACACATTTTGCAACCGAAGCAAATAGTACTAGTTGCACATTTATTCATAGTGATTCATTTCATTGCTGTTCATTACTGTGTGAAACTAGCGGCCCAGTGAAACTTCATAGCATTCATTGCTAAACTAGCAGCTCAACTACCTGCTGACTTGCTAGAAGGGGGCGTCGATGATGGCCCCACACCACTTGTAGTGAGATTAAGCAGGACTCACAGCACCTTTATTCCCTTTCAAATCACCACATCCTCTCTCTGCACTCTCTGTTCACATTCTTCATTCTTGCCTTGACCTA
>JAVBJR010000894.1:0-3709 GCA_031546965.1 Dysgonomonas sp. | reverse complement strand
CCATTAACTGGGGAAAGGAACACTTGCCCGATGGTGCTACGATTACCAACGAGGATAACTTCCTGTATGGTGGGGCGGTAACTTTTGAGATAGAGGCGTATGTCTGCGATAGGATTGCTTTATTGGTTCATGCCCGTGAACAGCTCTTGTTAGGTTCGGATATAAACAAATTCCATTTCCAGTATGGGGTGGGGATTAAATTTATTGTCAACTAAGGTCATACACTTTTTTATTAATCAAAAAACAAATAATAATATGAGAAAATTTGCATCTTACCTTTTATATACGATACTCATTGCAGGTATCGCTTGTGCCTGTAGCGACCATCTTGATATTAAGCAGGCTTATGATTTTAAAGTTACCACGCTTCCGGTTCCCAAGAAAATAAAGAAAGGACAAACTATCGAGATTCGTTGCGAGCTGATTCGGGAGAACAGGTATGATAATGCCAAATACTTCCTTCGATACTTTCAACCCGATGGTAAAGGGGAACTAAAAATGGATGATAAGGTCTTTTTGCCAAATGATTCGTATGTACTTGAAAAGGAATCGTTTCGCCTGTACTACACTTCCCAGTCGGAAGACCAACAGGTTATTGACATCACTTTCTTTGATAATTTCGGGAAGGAATATGTGCTTTCTTTCAGCTTTAACAATGATAACGAGAAATGAACTTCTGTTTACAGAACAAGGATTGCTTCATTTTTTCTTACACTTCTAATTTGCTGGATATGGATCATTATTTGCCTGAAATTTGCTCTGCAAATTAGGAGATCTGAGACAAAGTGAAATAACTGAGTGTGAATTATTTAAAAAAAGTCGGATAATATTTTGTCCGACTTTTTTTTTACAGATATTGAAAGTAAACTATAATTAAAAATAAAAACAGAAAACTTTTTTTATTATTTAAAATAAATATCGTAATATTGCGATATTAAAATAATACAATAATGGGAGCGACTAAAACAGACCATTTTACCGATAAACAAAATCAAATTGCTAGTATTGCTAAAGCGTTAGGACATCCTGCAAGAATCGCTATTATAGAGTACCTAGTAAAAGTAAATGCTTGTATCTGTAATGATATAGTGGATGAACTACCATTAGCCCAACCCACAGTTTCACAACATCTGAAAGAGTTGAAAAATGCCGGACTGATAAAAGGAAATATTGAAGGGAATTCAATTTGTTATTGTATCGATGAAAATACTTTTGATATTTTAAAGGAATATTTTTCAAAAATTATCTCTACTGTAACGAATCAAAAATGTTGTTAATCA
The DNA here is from genome assembly GCA_031546965.1 of Dysgonomonas sp. Lineage (GTDB taxonomy): Bacteria > Bacteroidota > Bacteroidia > Bacteroidales > Dysgonomonadaceae > Dysgonomonas_A. The sequence continues at coordinate 2,429 of JAVBJR010000894.1, read as the reverse complement.
TATAAGAATGAGTTTTAATCATTAATGGTTTTATACTTTAAACTATCGCAATATTGCTATATAACAATTATAAATAATAATAATGAAGACAGAAAAAGAAATTAAAGAAATGGTAAGGTTGAAGTACAGTGAAATAGCCTTGCAAGATAAAGATACAAACATTTCATCCTGTTGTGGAGCAGGTGGTTGTAGCACGGAAATCTATAATATAATGAGTGAAGAATATAATGAGCTTGACGGTTACAATCCTGATGCTGATTTAGGTTTAGGATGTGGTTTGCCTACACAATTTGCCAAAATAAAAAAAGGAAATGTAGTAATAGATCTTGGTAGCGGTGCAGGAAATGATTGTTTTATAGCTAGAGCCGAAACCGGCGAAACTGGAAAAGTAATAGGTATTGACTTTACTGAGGCAATGATTAACAAAGCCCGTATTAACGCTGAAAAATTAAAGTTTAACAATGTAGAATTTCGTCAGGGCGATATAGAAAATATGCCTGTAACTACTAATGTGGCTGACGTGGTAGTTAGCAATTGTGTGCTGAACCTTGTTCCTAATAAGCCAGCAGTTTTTGCAGAGATATTTAGAGTATTGAAACCAGGCGGACACTTCAGTATTTCTGACATTGTAATCACAGGTACATTGCCTGAAAAAATACAAAATGCAGCTGAAATGTATGCAGGATGCGTAGCAGGAGCTATAGATAAAGATGAATATCTCAATTATATTTCACAGGCAGGATTTAGCAATATAACCATCCAAAAGGATAAACCTATTATCATACCGGATGACATATTGAAAAACTATTTGAATGATGAAGAAATAGCACTTTACAAATCTAATATAACCATTATTCGCAGCTTAACGGTGTATGCCGAAAAAACGATAACTTGCTGCGAACCAAATTCAGGATGCTGTTAATACTTCAAACCTAATCATGATGTACAAGTTATTATTAGATACTATTGAGGATTTACAAAAGAAACAAACAGTTAGTGATGAGCGCAAAATCATTTTACAGCCTTTGATTGATTTTATTCAGCAAAAAGTAAATGACCAACAAGATATAAATATTAGTTTCATTTGTACCCACAATTCCCGAAGAAGTCATTTATCACAGATATGGGCACAGGTGGCAGCATCATACTTTAGTATCCCCAATGTTTATTGTTATTCGGGGGGGACAGAAGAAACGGCATTGTTTTATAAAGTAGTAGAAATATTATCAAATCAAGGTTTTAAGATTATTACAATAGCTGAAAATACTAATCCTATTTATGCCATAAAGTACGATAATAATGTATTGCCAATTATTGGTTTTTCAAAAAGATATGATAACTCTTTTAATCCAGTATCTGAATTTGCAGCAATAATGACCTGTTCTCAAGCGGATGCCGGTTGCCCGTTTATTACAGGCTCAGAAAAAAGAATACCTATCATATTTGAAGATCCTAAGATTTCAGACAACAGACCAGATCAAACAAAAGTGTATGCGGAAAGAAGTTTGCAAATTGCACTGGAAATGTTCTATGTTTTTTCGAAGATTAAAAGTATATAAAATAAAGGTCTGAGTATTCATTTTAACCAAAACGGGAACCAATCAAATCGGCTTCCGTTTCATTTCTTTCATAGAAGCTTAATTTAGAAGCCTCAATAGATTGTATAATTAAGTAAAATATAATTCCTTAACAAAAATAGTGCTACACCTTAAACTTACAAGAGAAAATAACAGGAATAAGAAACCAAAGTTGAAAAAATACTGTCTTTATAGAGAATAGCCTTTTATTGGTTTCTTTGCTACTTTCTTTTTCCGCTTGCGTCATGAAAGAAAGTAGATCGCAAATAACAAACAAAAGTCAGATAGAGTACCTGACTTTTGTGATTTCGGCTTAGTATATAGGAAAAACTTCATTTGATTTGTTGTATTTGGCTGTGCTTTAGCGGTTTTAGCTGACCAAGCATAAAGCTATAATTCTGCCCGACAGTATGCCCCGATTCCAATTTGAGAGGACTGTCTTTGCAATGCTCACATTCCATGATGGCTGTATCCAAATCGGTTACTGTGATAAAATCCCCGTCTATATCCCGTATTATTAAGTATTTCATAATCTATTTGTTTGTTATGGTTTGTAATTTTTCTTTTAGCTTACTGATTCTTACATAGTAGTAATAGGGTATTTTCTTGTTGTCCCTGTTACGGTTTTCGATGGCTTCTCTGATTTCTTGTATTCCTGCCATTAGGTCGGACGAATCTAAGCAGTACTTGGCATGGGTGTAATTACTTAGCTTCTTCATGTTTGTATTGGTTTAAAAAATTGCACAATCTGTATCTTTTCTGAAAAATTCAATACTTCCAACATAGAATTGTAATTTTCTTTTACTTGGTCTATACATTCATTGAGAGTAGTCTTAGTCCATTGCAAGCCGT
>JAVBJR010000479.1:0-4874 GCA_031546965.1 Dysgonomonas sp. | reverse complement strand
ACACAAGACAAACGTCAGCAGGTTGAAAACTTGATCGCTAGGTGGTCAATCAGTGAGTATGTTACTGTGTATGTGTTACAGGCTGTGGTGCCACACAGGCTGTGGCGTCATAGCCTAGGCCGTGGCATCACAACCGTTTTCGTTTATTAGTGACGTCACAGCCTGGCCATTCAGGCTGTGATGTCACAAACGTCCATTAAAACCATCGGCGTTAGGCCTAATTCTTCTAAGTCCCAATCTACGAAAATAAACGGAAATTTTAGAAATGTTAATTTACCGAAAATCTTTTAACTTATAATTTAAGGCGGTTGCACGCTAATAGTGTCTAAAATTTGTTTAGTCGAGTAGAGATCGCTCATAAACACGCTCGTATGGGTGGAGCTAACAGCATTCAATGACGTATCCGCCGACTTTAAAAACTTGGAGGCGGGGTTAAGGATGTGTCTAAACAAATTTTAGATACTTTTAGCACGCAACCGCCTTAAATTATAAAAGATTTTCGGTAAATTAACATTTCTATCGCGTTAGATTTCTAAAATTTCTGTTGATTTGTGTAGATTGGGACGCAGAAGAATTAGGCCTAGCGTCGATGTTTTTTATGGACGTCTGTGACATCACAGCCTGAATGGACAGGCTGTGACGTCACTAATAAACGAAAACGGTTGTGATGCCACGGCATAGGCTATGACGCCACAGCCTGTGTGACACCACAGCCTGTAACATATGCACTATTCGTTTATGGTGATGAGCAAATTTTGGTCATTACATTTGGCATTTTGAATGCCCATGCAGTGGAATTTATGTGGGGAGCATTAAAAACACTTTTTATGGCATCCAAGGGGCTTGGAAAATTATGGTGACTACATTGTAAAACAAAGTGATAATGTATATGTTTCAAACCGATACATATTTTTCTCTTAATTGGTTTTTGATTTATACTCAATCGGCCCTTATTTTTGAAATGAGCCTCGTATTTCAGAAGGTATCACTTATACACACAGACTTTTCCACAACCCTGTATATTATTATAGTAAAATCACAAGTTATGCATGAAAGGTGCAGCGCAACATCATCCAAGTAAAGTTGAACATTACCACAAAATATCACAATATAAAATTGCATAATTGCCAAATTTAAATCAAGGTTACAATGCGTTATACATAACTGAATGCACTTTTAATTAAATACTAAATTGGGATGGGACATGACTATGCATTTAAGTTGTTGTAAAAATCACACACACACACACAGTATTTTTCATTATGTGTATTACAAATCAAAACGGAAGGTATATAAATGGTAATGATTGCATGTGTTTGCTTTAGGAAAGCAACCGTGGTGTCTCATCCACATCAACAATGTGCCAAGGATTGGTCCTTTCTACAGGCAGTACCCATTTGGATTTTATTCCGTAACTTTAGCTGAACATTTGAAAGGCACCACTGAATGCTGAAGATTCATATAGTGATAACATGGAAGACATCACATCAGCGAGTGCTGCAAACCATCGTTGTTGCGGTGCACTGCATGTTGAACAGCGGGGGAACATGGATGCTGCACACACTTTCGGGGAGCACATTGCATTTTTAGTGTATAAGCTGAACCACACAAGAAATCCCATTACTGGTGTATGTGCAAGGTTTATATGCATTTTGTAGGCAAACCCATCAATGATTACATGTTACGCAGCCTTCACTTGTACTTCGTCATAAACTTGTCCTGATTGTTTGTACACCACAAACATACTGTGTGGTGGCGCTATCGACACCCCCGTTCTAGCAGGTACATAGGTAGTGGAGTGGGTGGTTTAACAATGTACCACTTGGTGGTAGTGGCTAATTTAACAATGAATGGTACAACGTGTCATCGGGTCATAGGGATCGGGCCGCTAGTTTCACGTAGTAATGAATAGGAAATGACTAGGTGTGCACAACTTGAACAATGCACATAATTGTTTGGGGCCATAACCAGGCCCATGGAATGTAGTTAAGCCATCGGGCACATCATGTTCAGTTTGGACCATCAGGCCCACTGACATTAGTAAGGACCAACAGGCCCATTGAGTTGATTTAAGGCCAGCGGACCCATTATGTTAAGTTCGGGCCATCGGGCACACCGAGATAAGCAAAGACCATCGGGCCGATGCAGTTCAGTTAAGGCCATCGGGATGATAATGTTCAGTTAGGATCATCAGACCCACTGACATAAGGAAGGACCATCGGGCCCATTGAGTTGAAGCCATCGGATCTGTTATTTTGATACTAATGAATTTAGAATCTACTTCTTGTAATTTGTTTCTCCTAATTGTAATATCTCGCCACTTATGCGTGGAATCGGCCATTACAAGAGAAACTAATGACACGACAAGCTTGTTTCGGCCTAATGGGCCTCATCAGGTGTAATGAACTTTTAAACACAATGAGTTTGAACTCAGAATTATTATGGATTTGAACTCGCTACCTCCAATACTGGAGGTAAGCGCTCCAGCCCACTGAGCTACAAACTCATTGGTACCCTGGGGTGTGTGTGGGGGGGGGGTTTTGGATAATAAAAGTGGGGAGTTGTTGGGTTGGTTGTTTTTTTTTTCTTTCTTTTTTCTCAAATGCCCTCCCCCCCATTGTCCCCCCCCCCCCAAACCCACCATTTATTTTTAACTACCCCACCCCTCTCACATCCTGGGCGAGTGACTTCTCTCTGTGAACGGATTGTACATTTACTGAAAGTAGCGAATTTGCTCCCATTAGCAGAATTCGAATATCTGATCCCGTTTACACGCTAAAAATGGCTGCATAGGATTTTTTATCCACACTGTATATTGACAGGCTATGCAGATGACCACAGAAACTCTCGCCCAATACCGTACACAGCTACAGACTTTAGCTGCCAACTGGGAGTTTGTTGACATTGATCACAAGATCAAAACACAAGTGATCACCATGATAACTTTGACACAGCTGAGAAGATGTGCCTTCGGGAAAACAAACTCATACACCCACAGCCTCTAGAGATTGATCTGGTGCTTGAAGCATCCAAATCCCAAGCCACAGGGATGGAACGAGAATATCCACAATGGCAAAGGGCAATGCAGATGACAGCACAGACCCTGCACGGACAGGTCATTAAAGATGACACACCATCCAAGAAGTGCAATAATTGTGTAGGTTCATGGCCACGTCAAAGCGGACGAAGTGACTGCCCAGATAGTGGGAGACGTTGACCACACTGTGGGAAGGTATGCCGTTGTACATGGAGAGGATCTGCCCTGACACCGAACCGACGTCAATGTGGTCAAGCGTTGTGAAGTTAGAACCAGGGGCAACAACAAGTCAGGAACTCTACAACAATGGAGCAGATGTTAAACAAGTCGCAGTCCTCCAGTATACGCAAGGCACCCCATATGCAGCTAAGTGTTAAAGATACAACCCTGGACACCGGAGCCTCAGTGAACATCATCGACTAAGCCACTAACCAAGCGGATGGAGCACCACATCACACGGCTTCTTGTACCAACCCAAGGTGAAGATTTTTCCATACAGATGCAAGATTCCGCATACCAGTTATGAGAAAGTTTTCGGCACTACCAGGTGAAAACCAAACTGGACGGAAAATGGCGACTTTCTATGTTATCACGAGTTCTACAGGCTCATTATTGGGTTTTCCCACGACAAAGGCACTGTCACTGATCCACAGAGTCAACACCTTTCCTATCATCCAGCGTCAACACAACATGAAGACATAAAATGATGGCAGTTCCCTCGTGTGTTCAGGATTTGGAAGATTGAAATTCCAGAGGATCAGGATTCATGCAGATCTGACCATGCCACCCATGACTAAACACCATAGAAGATTGCCTTTCTACCCGAGAGCAGCAGTAGAAGCTGAATTGCACCACTTACTACATCTTCATCTGATTGAGCCAGCAAAGTGCCCTACACCATGGATGTCACAAATTACAGTTGTGCCAAAGCCCAACTGAAATAAAGAAATCTGTCTGTGTGTGGACATGAGGTTCGCCAAAAGTGCTATCATCAGAGAACATGTTAAGCCAACCATAGATGATATCTTATACGTGACGCATGCTGCTACAATCTTTAGTGGGTTGGATCTGAAAAATACATATCACCAGCTGGAGCTGCGTGAGGAATATAAAGTGACCACCAAGTTCTCAACAAATGTCAAACTATTCTGAATCAAACCAAAAAGCTTTGGAGTGTCATCAGCAGTGAAATTGTTCCATGATATCACTTGCCAGATGCTCATTGGTTTCTGAGGTACCATCAACATAAGTGACAATATCTTTGTGTTTGGGTGTAACACGAAGCATTATCAAGCTCTGAAATCAATCCTCAAAAGTCTGGTTGATAAAGTCCTAACGTTGAACTTATCCAAGAGTGAGTTTGCGTAAAGCAAAATTTGTTTCTTTGGTCACATATTTATGGCTGGTTAATGCAGGATTAATTGTTGCAGGATGCGGGAGCGGGTTTTGGTGCCTTTTTGCACCTGCAGCGCTCAGGGGCAGCCATTAAGTGATTAACAACTGCAGGTTCCAGTGTGGATTTCCTGCACCTGCTCGATTCCTGCTCACACTTCCCGCTCCTGCATCCTGCAACAATTAATCCACCATAAACTAGCCCTTACACCAAGAGCAATCAAACCTCAACCAGCCAAAGTGGTAGCTATTCAATAGCTAGAAGATCCTATCAATGTTGCAGAGTAACAAAGCTTCCTAGACTTGGTGACACATTGTGGAAGTTTTATACCTTACCTTATGGATCACAGCAAAACTTCGACAACTGTTAAAGGAAGGAACACTGTGGCTTGTGGACAGCAGTTCATTGTCGCGATATGCAAGGAATTCATTACACAGTTGTGAA
>JAVBJR010000848.1:0-3790 GCA_031546965.1 Dysgonomonas sp. | reverse complement strand
AACGACTCGTCGTTCCCGCAACTCCCAACAGGGGGCGATGCGAACTGCTTAGGCGGTTCGTCATCGTCCGTTCGCGCTTTCGTCATCCGAGGGGGGAGGAAGTACAGTAATGGCGTCGGTTTGTACCAGGCCGTTACATCTCCCCCCCTTGAAGAAGCGGAGACTACCAGGGCACTCTGGAAAACATACAACACAAAAAAACACAAGAACGCGACTTACAATGGGGCCGCAACTCCCCGTAACAGCGGTCGCAACTAAAAACACCGAAAAAACCACGCATATCAAAATATCAACGAGGGCTGTAAATCTGGACAACACGGGGGCCAGGCCGGAGACTTCGTAGAGCGGAGGAAGCCTGCGCAGCACTGGACCCAACAGCACGAGGACGCGGCCAACGGGCCCACGACGTCCGGAACATCACTCGACGACGCTGGGCCCATCCGGAGCGTGTGTCATCTGGGGGAGCAACTCCTCGTCCCGGCGCCCGCCTGGTCGGACTGGGCGAGGACGTGGTCCTCGGTCCTGCACCAGCAGCGCGCCGTTTGGTGTCCGCGGCCTTGGCCGACAGCCGCCTGCCATCGGCTCCTCAGCCGCCGCCACACCGGACCCCCGCTCCGTCAGGAGACCCTGGAATGGGAGGGTTGGGTAGAGGTTGGCGAACACAGTCAGTGTCAGGGCGCTGCATAGGGGCCAACTTATCTTGTCCGGTCTCTCGGGAAGACCGCGACGCCGACCACCTAGCAGGTCCCACCAACAAGGTCTGAAATTCATTGTATGGGGGAGGGTTTGGGGGGTAGGAGTTTGGGGAGGCCTGGAGGTTGGAAGAGGTGAACAGAGGAGGAGGACAGCACACCATAAAAGGGTACAACCAGGCCTTCAACATCCACCAGGGACCACCAACATCTTCACCTGCAGACGGGAGGCGTCCTTAACAGGGCACCGGTCCGATTCATTGGACCGAGGGTGCTGTCCAGTCGGACAACAGCTCCTCGTCCTCCTCGGGACTGGTTTCCTGCCACGTCTCCTCACCACTCGTGGTGATTGTCAGAGACATCACCGCGGAGGTCACCAGAGCGTCATCGTCACCCGAGTCAGTCTGCATCTGTTCTTCGGGTGCGGCTTCCGCGTCAGTTTCAGTCGGCAGATGGGTAACTGCCAGGCGAAACGACTGGATTGGAGAAAACGGCGGTGAAGGAGGGTCATCCTCGTCAATCACCAGGGAATGATCGCCACTATCATACCCTGCCGCCAGTTCGGCGTCTTCTGAGGTCGCACCATTCCCCGACTCCGGACGTTGTTGTTCCATCGGCATGTCGAGGACCGGGATGGCAACGCCGAACGCTGCGGAAGCCGCCGCCAAGAAGGCGGCCAACTTCTCGCGGTCCGCGAGCCCACCCTGCCCTACTCCGCTTGAACGGAGGACCTGGCTGATGTGATCGCCTAGGTGTCAACCACTTCTCCTGCTCTGAATGGCCTCGGTGCTTCCACCCTGACTTCTGGCCAAAGTCACGGCCGGATGGGTCTTAGCACCTTGGAATGGGTCACCATAGGTGCGGGGTCGGACTGTCCAATCTGTAGCAACTCGGAGGGGAGTCCATCTGTCCCTCAGGACTGGACATCTGTTCTCCGGCTGCACACCGAAGGCGTAGCCTGAACCTCGACATCCCTGACCAAGAGTCCGGGAACTCTCGACCCAACGTTTAGGTATGCGGCCAGCTGACCGACAGGTCGGTCGAACGTGACGAACACCTCTAATTCAGTAAAAAAGGGTGTCCTAGCGGCCTCCCGACGGGCACGCTTCGCCTTCCTATTGGCTGGGGCCTTCCGTGCTGCGGTCGCAGAAGGGACTGCGGGTGCAGGACACGGTTTCTTAGGCTGCGGTGCGCCCAGCGCTGCAACCGGGACATTCGCAGAACAGCGCTGCGGTGCCCCTTTTTGTGGTCCTGATTGAACTGATCCCTTTCCCTTCCTCTTGCCCCTCTTTCTCTTCGGCCACGTCTCTGCCGAGCGCACAGAGTGCGTCGACTCGGAGGCGACTTCGGGATAGTTGGGCTCGTGGCAAGGCGGGTCCTGAGGGTTCTCTTCCCACCAAGAGGAGGACTCTCGTTCCATCTGGGCAGGGTAAGACCTTGGTTGTCTTGGTTCCCAACCATGGCTAGGCTGGGACACCCCTGAAGGACCAGCCACTGGCTCCATCAGGGCCACCACCGGCCTCGGCCTTACCGTCCGAGGATCCGCCAGATCCGCGGCCGCAGCCTTGGGTCGACAGATCACGAACGTTGGGACCGTGGTCGGCAGCGGAGGGGGTGCGGGGATTTCGCTCCGTCGGAAGAACAAACTCCCGGTGCGATCACCCAAAGAGGTGGAATGGGCATCATCCACCTCCGCACAGACTTCCATTGGGTCATCAACCTCCACTGTCTCCGGAGAAGGGTCACGCGGCCGTAAGGCCGGAGGTGCCGCCATACTCCGGATGACCGAGTCCACGTCGAACGGGAGCGCAGACTCAGTCGTTGGTGCGGTATCGGTACCGGACGCAGCCGTCTTGGAAGACGCTGGTGTCGTGGTACCTTTGGCCCGCACCCTGCTCCTTTCACCGGAATTGGTCGGAATCGGTGCAGCAACGACCAGTGCTGTCCGTGCTATCCGACTTTTCACCCGGTTAGAGCTAAGGCCGTCGGTATCGAAGACGGGGCTGGAAGTCACAGGCAGTGCTTCCTTTTGCCCCGTTTCTTTCACCCGACGTTTGCTACCGACCGTGTAAGTCGGCTTCGCCTTCGTGGCCACCACTCGAGGGGCTTTGGGCTTTGCCGACGGTATTACGGAGGCAGACTGGCTTCCGGAAGCGGCTACCACATGCCGTGGTACCGGGTTTCTTAAAGCCGCTGAACGGGGTCTAGTGCCTTTCCAGGGAGGTAGGCCGTTGATCACTTCCTCGGCAAAGGAGGTCAACACCGAACCCTGAGGCGCACCAGCTTCCGCAAGTGCCGCAAGTTCATCATCGGTCAGAACTACGGGTGGAGTGCCTGTATCCTTGGGCGGATGAAGACCAAAACTGTTCCAAATCGCCCTTGGCAACTCCACAAACAGGGGCCAACGGAAAAGGGGGTGAACCTGGACAAGTCGTCCCTTGGCCCACTTTGGCGCCAAATGGTTGAGGCACCAACCCTCCGCGATGGTCGGACGGTCTCCCGAAAACGGCCTTTGACTCATCGTCGGCCGCGTATGGAAAACCCGGTCCGTTCCCGGTACCACATAAAGTAGGTGAGGGTCTCGACCTACTAATTCGATGGCTTCCGCCCTCGACATCCACTGATCGCGGATGGCCAGAGGGTTCACAGCCGTAGAGGTGGGTTCTTCTGCATCGCCACCAGCGAGAAAAACCCAAGCGCCATTTCTCATAAACGTCATTTTCAGAGAACGCTAATAAATTCAGATAACAATCCGAAAAAATCCAAACTTGCCTTATAGTGCTACTGAGAGGAAACTGACGAGACCAGTCTTCAGCTTGCACTACCAAGTGAATGGGACAGAACCTAAGGAAAGGGCTTCCTTATATACGGTTTGCAAAGGGCGTAGCTCCGCCCCTTTTGCGAAACGGTCCTTGATTGGGTAAGGGGAGGGGGCGTCTTTCACGTGGACCTTCTACGTCACGTTTATCTAGGGCACCGGGTCGGTGACCCGGATTCTTTGGCAACGCTCACAAACGAAATACATGTCCCCTGCCCTTTAATAGCACACCTGCGGCGAAAACGACATTCCAAGGCCGAACATTGGACCGAAAAACCAC